>NZ_CP039425.1 GCF_005877055.1 Citricoccus sp. SGAir0253
GTGGCGGCACTATCGCTTCAGCGGGCACAGCAGACTTTCACCGAACGGTTCGCCGTCTCCGGACGGATGGCTGCGGAGAGCCGCCGGTCCGTGCCGGGCGGCTACAGCCGGAACTCCTTCAACTTCGGCCCTCATGCGGTGTTCGTGACCAAGGGGGAGGGAGCTTACATCGAGACGGTTGACGGGCACCGCCTCCTGGACCTGAACAACAACTACACCGTCAATGTCCTGGGGCACGATCACCCTGCCCTGACATCTGCCCTGGTGGAGGCCATTCCAGCGGGGGTCTCCTTCGGCAATCCGGGCGCCCAGGAGGGCGAACTGGCCCGAATGCTCATCGAGCGGATCCCCTCGGTCGAGAAGGTGCAGTTCTCCTGCTCCGCCACCGAGTCCTGCATGACGGCCGTCCGACTGGCACGGGCGACCACGGGGCGTACCCGGATCGCCAAGTTCGAAGGCGGATATCACGGCTTCAGCGATGTCCTGCAGATCTCCGCCCACCCCACACCGGAGAACGGCGGCTCGCCCGAGGCTCCGGTGGCCGTGCCGGACAGCGGTGGCATCCCCGCCGCGACGACGGACCAGGTCCTGGTGCTGACCCAGAACGACCTGCCCGGCACGGAAGCCCTCTTGCGGGCTCACGGCGGAGAGCTGGCCTGCCTGATCATGGAGCTGCAGAGCGGGGCCGGTGGCATGGTGGCGCTGGATCAGGACTTTGTGCAGATGCTGCGTGATGTCACCCGGGAACTGGGGATCGTGCTGATCTTCGACGAGACCATCAGCCTGCGGGCCGGTTACCAGGGGCTGCAGGGACTCTACGGGATCACCCCCGACCTGACCGTGATGGGCAAGATCATCGGTGGTGGCCTGCCGCTTGGCGCGGTGGGCGGCAGTGCCGAGATCATGAATGCCCTGGAGGACGGGCGGGTCTCCGTCTCGGGGACCCACCATGGGCACAAGCTCTCCGTAGTGGCCGGGGCCGCGTGCCTGGGCGAGCTCACGGAGGATGCCTATGCCACGCTCAACGGACATGCCCAGCGGATCGCCGCGGAGCTCAACGAGTGGAGCCAGGCACGCAACAGCCCGTTCCGGATCCACGGCCGGGGCTTCTCCCACCTGGGCTACGCCTACATGACCTCACCCGGCGAGGCCGTGCGGACTCACCGTGACTACTGGCGCATCGTCGACGGCGATACGACGCAGACGATCTCCCTCGAACTGGCCAACCGGGGGTACTTCCCCGTCCACCGGGGAGAGATGTCATTGTCCTTGGCCATGACCGCGCAGGACATCACCGGACTGATCGAGACCCTGAAGTCCATCGTCAGGGACATTGAATCTGAGGGTGCGATGACAGCCGACCTACCGGTCGCCCAGACTGTCTAAGCCTCGATCGGGACCATCTTGCAGGATCTCCAACATGCCTCATCAAGGCACAGTTTCATGAGACACCGGTCGGGGCGGTTGGCGTCCCGGCCGGAAACCTTGTCAGTGAAGACTCGGTCCAGGGCCTGGTCCTCGAGCTGGCGCTGTTCGTTCTACTCCAGCGTGCTGACCCGCACATACCCGATCCGCTGACCCGCCACCGGGACCTCCAACCCTGGAACTGTCAGGTTGAAATCTGAGACCCGGGGCCCAAGGTGTCAAGTAATGCAAAATCAGACCCTATCTTGACGCGGGTCGAAATGGTCGCCTGACGTCAGGTTGGGGTGTACCCCAACCTGACTTTCATTGTCGCTCTCAGAAGTCGACGGCACGGATGTCAGAAGAGTGTGAATCGCAGCGCTAATTGGCCGTGTTCTGACAGCGCTATTTGTCACCTACTGATGCCCGTAAGTCGATCATTCGCGAATTGTCTATTTCAACGGCGTCCAGCCCACGGGTAGCGGGCCGTCGAGCATTGCACGCTGACGGTCGGCGCGCTCCGACCACCCCTGTCCGCCGTCGGCGAGTTCGTGCTCAGCTACAGCTCCGCGAGCTACACGAAAGCCGACATCGTCCACTGTGGCATCCGGTGCATTCCCTCTGCGAACACCCACCCGGCAACTCCATTGTGGGTCTGCCCAACCGCCGCCTTTGAGTACTCTGTAGTCGCCGTATCGTGCAGGGTCGAGGCGGTCCCAGCACCACTCCCAGACGTTGCCGAGCGTGTCGAAGAGTCCGTATGCATTAGCGTCTTTGCTTGCAGAAGGCTGCGGGCCGGTCGTGCCGTCCTCCTCTGTCCAAGCGATCTGATCGAGCGGACCGTGGCGGGGCCCTATAGAGCCGCCCATGCTGCCGTGAACCCATTCGGCTTCGGTGGGCAGCCGATACCCCTCGGCCCGCGGATTCCAGTGAACAGTGTCACTGCCGATGAGGTAGGCGGGCTGCAATCCCTCGTGCTTGGATACACTGTTGCACCATGCGACGGCCTCTCGCCACGTCACACCGGACGCGGGCAAAGAGCGATCGTCGGGAGCTGTTTCTGTGTTCCGTCCAGCCATGAGATCGGTCTCGCTGACAGCAACTGTGCTCAGCCAGAATGAGACGAGGGCGACGTGCCTCTCGGTCCCGCGTCGCGCGTCTGTGAGACGAACCTGACCGCCGGGGATATGAGAGAACCGCACAGAATGAGCCTAGGTCAGGTCTTCATGCGATTCCAGGCGTCAGCGGGCGAAGGTTAGCTACGCGAGTAAAAGAGCGGAACATCGTGACATCTATCATCTGTGCATTGCAGCGACAAGTGGCGATGTTCTGGCGGAGCTAAATGACGGCATCGAAGTCATGTGGCTCGATCGAGGTTGTCGGGTCGGTCAGGCTCCGGGTGATCGACGGGTTGACCGGTCTCGGGTGGGTGTTCCACTTCCTTGGAACTGGAACCTTGCCCCAAGGCAATGTCCGAGTGTGGCTTTCGAGAGACGGCGGCATTCTTGCAGATCTCGTTGGGCGGCACCCCTATCCACGGAGAAGTGTCCATGCGGGCCTGTAAGCCCGATTACGTCAAGTAGAGCATGACATGTTCGCAATCGGCGCGAATCTGTCTGTCCGGTCTCAGTATTGTTGGCAAGAATCTCAATAGACATGGCAATTGGTGGATTCCTGGCCTCTGTCTCACCGCACTTGGCAACGCTATTGGTTGAGTCGCCTTGGGTGCAGCGGACAGAGGCATCTCACGACGAACTGACATGTACGGGTTTGCCAACTCAAATGAGACGGTTGGAGCGCAATTTGTCGCAATGAGATTGGCAAATCCCCTGGTCGACGTTGCCAACCTCATTGAGACCGGACACTGCCAGCCAGGACGACTCCCCGTGATGGAGGCCGTGCATCCGGTTTCCGAGGACGCCCTCGATCGTCCATGGCGGCCGGGCTCTGCACGAGTCGACATCAGACCCCGCCCCGACCTGGACTGGCTTGATGTTCTCACCGGCATTCGCGTCCCTTGCGAAGTTTTCGCAGATTATGCGAACGGCACTGCCGGAGCCGGAAGCCTTTGACCAGCCCCGCAGCCGGATAGCCAGCGGAATACGCCGGTCCCGAATACGCCAGGCCAACAGTAGAGATGAACGCGCTTGAGGGGCGTCATCTGGGGGATGGGCCTGGTTCTGATGGGTACCATCGCCACCACTGAAGGCTTCTTCGGCCCATGGTCATGGACTCCGCTGAGCAGGCCACTGGGGAGTCATTGAACGGACCGTGATTGCCACCGCCCCCCTCACGGTGGGTCTGATTGCTGTGCCCTTACTGGACCTCGGGGGGCTCCAGAGCCAGTCGACTGCGCCTGAGGCGCCATTTGACGAGATGGGTCAGTAGATTTCGAGGAGAGCATGATGCAGGCCCTTGTTCGGATTTCCCACGCTCCGCGCGACGTCGAAGTCGTGGACGTGCGCGAGCGGCAGCCCGGCCCGGGAGAGGTCCGGGTGGCCGTGTCGCTGTGCGGTCTGTGCGGCTCGGATGCGCACGTCTACCGCGCCGATGCAGGTTATGAATGGGTTGCGCCGGCCACCGTACTCGGGCATGAGGCGGTGGGCGTCGTCACCGCGGTCGGCAGCGGAACACCTGACTGGCTGGCAGCGGGTCTGCGGGTGGTGCCGATGTCTTTGACCGGTTGCGGCGCCTGCAGCACCTGCGCAGGCGGGCTGCCGCAGGTCTGCCCGCAGCGCCGGACGCTGGGTCTGAGCGTGCCCGGGGCGGCCGCGGGCAGTTGCATCGTTCCTTGGCACTGCCTGGTTCCAGTTCCCGATGCACTGCCGGATGCGACGGCGGTCCTGACCGAACCTGCGTCGGTCGCGTGGCGCGCGGCGGTCAGCATTGGAAGCGCCGGTCAGGACGATCGCGTGGTCGTGTCCGGCACCGGCGCCATCGGGTTGCTCGCGGCCCTGGCCGCGCAGCACCAGGGCGCGGACGTGACGTTACTGGGCCGCGCCGGCCCTTCAGCCGCAGCCAAAATGGCATTGGCAGACCGGCTGGGCCTGTCCATTACTTCATCCCGGCCGGCCCCGCAATCGGTGGACCTTTGGATCGAAGCATCCGGCTCATCTGCCCAATTGGACGCTGGAGTCGAGGCTCTGCGACCCGGTGGCAGGCTCGTCCCCGTTGCCCTGTATGCGCAGCATCCGGACTTCGATGTCAACCGGGCCGTGCGCAAGGAAATCGCTGTGCTGTTCAGCTATGCCTCCACACGCACGGACTACGAACAGACTCTGCGGTTCCTCGTATCCCGGCAGCTATTGGGCGAGGAACTCGTCAGCGTCTTTCGTATGTCCGAGGCGACCGAAGCACTCCGGCTCACTGCAGAGGGAGGTCGGACGTCTGACGGTCGTCCCCTGATCAAGGCTGCCATCGCCCCCGCACTCCCCTGACCCTCCAATGGTCCGGTAACGCGCCGGGTGCCCGCTGGCGGGGCCACCCAGTAGCGGCTCATCAGTGGCGACAGATCATGCCCTGGCGGTGGCCTCTGGAACATTGGTTCGGCCCCTGGAGGCGCCGTGAGGCGCTGGGAACAATTGGGGACGATTCTGCCTGGGGGGCGTCCGGTTCATCGCCCCCTCGTGCGGGTCCCCTCCCTGGCTGCCGGTTGGCTTGATCGACGCTTCCGCTTTACCCCCGACTCCAGGTCGACGAGGTCAATCGCGGCGTACCTTCGAGCGGCCTTCCCCAGCGTTTCCAGACGAATGGATCCCAAATAGGGGGTATATGGCCATAAAATCGAATTTGGACTTGCCATTGGATCCAACTGGTGTCACGCTGTTGTGATACATCTCACCGAGCAGACTCGAGTCTGAGGGGAACCCATGAGCTATCAAGCGCCGGATACGGCCGTCGTCGCGAGTGCGTCCAAGAAGAAGTCAATGATTGCCGCCACGGCGGGCAACATTCTGGAGTGGTACGAGTGGAGCGCCTACGCGGTGTTCGCCCCGTTCATTGCCCAGGTGGTCTTCGAGCCGAGTTCCACGGCCGCCGGAATCTTGGCCACCTTCGGTGTCTTCGCCGTCAGTTTCCTTTTCCGTCCCCTCGGCGGCATCCTCTTCGGTTGGCTGGCAGATCGTAAGGGGCGTAAGTTCGTCCTGATCTTTACGATGCTGATGATGTCTGCTGGCAGTCTCATCATCGGGATCATGCCGACTTACCACGCCGTTGGTGTGTGGTCGGCCGTGATCTTGTTGGCGGCCCGGGTCATTCAGGGATTCGCCCATGGCGGGGAGTCGGCCACCTCGACCACCTACGTGGCGGAGATCGCCCCGAGCGCGCGTCGAGGGCTGTGGTCCTCCGTGGTGCATATCGCGATCGTCGGCGGCTCGGTCCTGGCGTACGGGCTCGGGGCGGTGATCACCACCACCTTCGGTGATCAGGCCGTGCTCGACTGGGCCTGGCGTGTTCCGTTCCTGATTGGTGCCGTGGCTGCACTGGGAGTGCTCTACCTGCGCAGGCACATGGATGAATCAGATGTCTTCGAGGAAGATGCCGCCGTCAGCAAGACCTCCGCAGATCCGGGCTCCGAAGCCGTGGCCT
Source organism: Citricoccus sp. SGAir0253 (assembly GCF_005877055.1). NCBI lineage: Bacteria > Bacillati > Actinomycetota > Actinomycetes > Micrococcales > Micrococcaceae > Citricoccus > Citricoccus sp. SGAir0253. The sequence goes on from NZ_CP039425.1 coordinate 5,992, forward strand.
CGATGGGGTCCGCTCCGGTCGCGGCCGCCGTTCCCGTCTGGGGCCGGTGGCGCACCATTCGTGTGGCCGTGCGCATGATCCTCTTTACCGCCGGGATCACCGCCGTGCACTACACGTGGAGCAGCTACATCTCCACCTACGCCATCTCCTCCCAGGGCATGGATCCCAGCACGGCCTACTGGGTGAGCCTGGTGGCCCAGTGCATCGTCCTGGTCAGCCTGCCGCTGTTCGGCATGCTCTCCGACCGCATCGGACGCCGGCCCCAGATACTCTTCTTTGCCGTGGCCTCGGCCATCCTGGTGATGCCACTGACCGCGATGGTCGGTGATGTCTGGTGGACCCTGCTGGTACCTCAAACCGTGGCGCTGTGCCTGTGGGCGTTGGCGTCGTCGATCTTCGCTGCCATGCAGGCGGAGAACTTCCCGACCCACATGCGCACCCGGGGCATCGGCTTCGCCTACTCGATGGGCGTAGCGGTCTTCGGTGGCACAGCCCCCTATCTGAACCAGTTGTTCGTGGGCTGGGGCACCGAATGGGTCTTCCACGTCTACATCATGGTGCTCTGCCTGTTCACCCTCATCACCACCTTGATGATGCGAGAGACCCGCGGCATCGACCTGCGCGACGTCGATGCCGTGCCGGCAAACCACGCGCCGGCGCCTGCGGGAACCGAGCGGGAGATCGACCTCAGCGTCTGAGCCCGGCACGAAAGCGGGGCGGGGACCGATCGGTCCCCGCCCCGCTTTCGTGCTTCCGGGTGTGCCTCGGGCCTCTACGGCTTCCAGAGCAACACCGCAGCGTCTGCCTCGTAGGCCTTGCCCTGCGGAAAGGACACCAGCTCGAACTGCATGCCCCACGGGGAGAGGAAGTACACCCACCGCTGCCCGGCGCTGGCCCCCGAGCTGGCGGTCGGCTCTCCCAGGACCTGGATGCCACGGTCCTTCAGGTACGCCACGGCCTCCTCGAGGTCCTCGACGTAGAAGGCGATGTGATGGCCGCCGACGTCACTGTTGCGCGGCTGCTCGAGGCGCTGGTCGGGGGCCTCGTAGTGGAACACCTCGAAGTTGGCCCCGTTGAAACACCGGTAGAAGCGGATTTGCTGCATCACCGCCTCCGGGTGAAGGTTGAGCTTCGTGCTCATCAGCTCCGGATTCCGGGGATAGGGCCCCAGGGAGTAGACGTGGTCGCAACCGATGACCTCGACCAGGAACTCGTGGGCCTGGTCGATGTCGGGCACGGTGAAACCGATGTGGTCCGTGCCGGTGATGCCCGGTAGGCCGCGCCGCATCGTCTGCGCTGGCGTGTGGGTCGTCTCGCTCATGGTCTGTCCTCCATCGAGGTGGGCTTAGCGGTCAAAGATTTCGGGGTGGTTGAGCAAGGACAGCCGGGTCTTGCGGATGTGCATCCCCAACAGCTCCTCGGCGGACCTACGGTCTCGATGCTGGATGGTGGCCACCAACAGGCGGTGCTCGAGGTGGGTCTCCCCCAGCCCTTCGGACCCGATCAACTGGACGTAGGCGCGGCGGTAGTGCTGAGTGGTGTTCCACAGCCGCTCGACCATCTCCAGCAAGGTGGACATGCCGGCAGCCTGAAAGCTGAGCAGGTGGAACTGGCGGTCCAGTTCAACAAAATCATCCACCGCCTCCGCGCTCTCCATCTGGATGGTCAACGCGCCCAGCTGCTCGATGGTCTCCGGAGTGATCTGCTCGATGGCCTGACCCAAGGCCAGGGGCTCAACCCGTTCACGGATCAAGTAGGTCTCCTGGCACTCGGCCAAGTTCATCGAGCTCACCCACGCACCAGTGGAGGCCACCAGCGTCACCAGACCGTGGGATTCCAGGATGCGCAGCGCCTCCCGGATCGGCAGCCGGCTCACGCCGAACTCCTCGGCGATCTGCTCCTGACGGATCCGTGTCCCCGGTGCGAGCTCCCCGGCCAGCACGCGCCGCCTCAACTCATCGGCGATGCGCTGGCTGGCCGCACCGGACTTCTTCAACATCACAGCTCCTGTCGTCATGGATCCCTCCAGCATAGAAACGCACCGAATGGATCCTTTCGCGAGAGAAACGACGCGTTTACCGCGCCTTCCGGCTTGTATTGGATCCAATCTACCAGTAGTGTGAGGCGAAGCACATCCATTTCCACCACTTTTACGCGCCACGGGGAGCCCCTATGTCCACGAGCACGCCACTGACCTACTCGACGGAGTGCACCGAGCTGCGCACGACGCGGGATGATTGGGACGCCGCGGCGCCCGAACTGCTCGAATCCATGCTGGTGCAGATGCACACGGTGCGGATCTTCGAGGAGGTCGTGTTGCAGTTGGCCGGGGAAGGGGTGGTCCACGGACCGGCCCACTCCAGCATCGGCCAGGAGGCAGCGGCGGTCGGCTCCGTGCTGGCCCTGCGCGCGGCCGACGGGGTCAACGGCACCCACCGCGGCCATCACCAGTTCCTGGCCAAGGGCCTGTCCTTCCTGCGCCCGGAGGGCATGAGCATCGTGGACGGCGTCAAGGACGATCAGATCGTCGAGTTCATCCACCGCACCATGTCCGAGATCCTGGGACTGAAGGCCGGGTTCAGCGGAGGTCGCGGCGGGTCGATGCACCTGCAGTGGCTGGAGGCCGGGGCGCTGGGCACCAATGCCATCGTGGGCGGAGGGGTGCCCCTGGCGGCGGGCAACGCCTGGGCCCAGCGCCATGACGCCGAAGTCGTCAAGGGCTCCGGGGCTGCGCAGGACATGGGGGTGACGGTCACCTACTTCGGGGACGGGGCCTCCAATATCGGCTCCACCCTGGAGACCTTCAACCTGGCGGCGGCCTGGGATCTGCCGCTGTGCTTCTTCATCGAGAACAACCTCTACGCGGTGTCCACCCACGTCTCCGACGTCACCGGCGATCCCCGGCTGGCCGCCCGCGGCCCCGGCTTCGGAATCCGCTCCTGGCGGGTGGACGGCATGGACCCGCTGGCGGTGTACCTGGCGCAGCGGGCGGCCGTGGAGCACATGCGCGCCGGCAAGGGCGCCACCCTCATCGAGGCCGAGACCTACCGCTACTTCCACCAGAACGGCCCCTTCCCCGGCAGCGCTTTCGGCTACCGCAGCAAGGAAGAGGAGAAGCAGTGGCGTGATCGGGATCCGCTGCGCAAGGTCGCCGAGGAGATGATGCGTCGGGAGCTGCTCACCGAGGACCAGCTGGAGGACCTGCGCGCCCGGATCACCGCGGTCATCACCCAGGTCGTCGAGGGCATCACCGAGAAGGACCCGGCCAGCGCCAAGGGGGCCCGCCGCATCCGTCCGGCACTGTGGCCGGACCCGGCCACCGTCGATGAGGGCCTGCGGATGGATCCGGTCCTCTGCGGGGATGTCCTCGAGGACAGCGCCCAACCCGCCACGACGCAGCGCCGCTTCGTCGATGCCATCGCCGATGTCCTGGACCGCCGGATGGCCACCGACCCGGGCGTCGTGATCCTCGGAGAGGACGTGCACCGGCTCAAGGGCGGCACCAACGGCGCCACCCGCGGGCTCAAGGATTCCTACCCCGACCGGGTGCTCGGCACCCCGATCAGCGAGAACGCCTTCGCGGGCCTGGGCGGCGGGCTGTCCATGACCGGACGCTACAAGCCGATCGTGGAGTTCATGTACTCGGACTTCCTGTGGGTGGCCGCCGACCAGATCTTCAACCAGATCGGCAAGGCCCGCCACATGTTCGGAGGCCAGTCCGGCATGCCCGTGGTGCTGCGCTCCAAGGTCGCCATGGGTGCCGGCTACGGTTCCCAGCACTCCATGGACCCGGCCGGGATCTTCGCCACCAACCCGGGATGGCGCATCGTCGCCCCCGCCACCCCGCGGGACTACATCGGGCTGATGAACACCGCCCTGGACCTGCAGGACCCCGTCTTGGTGCTCGAGCACGTGGACCTCTACGCGGTCAAGGGCGAGATCCCCGCGGAGGACCTGGACTACCGGCTACCCGTCGGCAAGGCCGCCGTGCGTCGCGCCGGTGAGGACGTCACCGTGCTGAGCTACCTCAACATGGTGGACCTCTCGCTGCAGGCCGCCGAGCAGCGCGCCGACCTGGATGCCGAGGTCATCGACCTGCGTTGGCTCGACCGGGCCTCCCTGGACTGGGACACCATTGGCGCCTCGATCACCAAGACCAACAACGTCCTGATCGTGGAGCAGGGCGCCTCGGGAACCTCCTACGGCGGGTGGCTGGCCGATGAGATCCAGCGCCGGTACTTCGACCACCTCGACCAGCCGATCCAGCGCGTCACCGGACACGAGGCCGCCCCCAGCATCTCCAAGGTCCTGGAGGCCGCGGCCAACGCCGACCTGGACGACGTCCTGGCCGGCTTCGACGAAGTCGCCCGCCACCTCGGCCTTTCCTGACCCCGCCCCCGCGAAGGACGAAACCCACCATGGCAACCCTCATCACCATGCCGGCCGTCGTGGCCGACGCCACTGAAGCCGCCCTGCAGAACTGGCTGGTCTCCGTCGGGGACCTCATCGCCTCCGGTCAGCCCATCGCCGAGATCGAGACCGAGAAGGCCACCGTGGAGCTGGAGGCCGAAGCCGCCGGTACCGTCGGTCGGCTGCTCATCGACCCGGGCACCTCCGTGGCGGTCGGTGAACCCATCGCCGTGCTCGTCGACCCCGGCGAGGACGAGGCGGCCATCGATCGGCAGATCGCCTCCGCGGGCGGCGCCGCGGACAGCGCCGCCCAGCAGCCGGTACCCCAGGACACCGAGGCCCCCACCACCCACCGTGACACCCGCGACCAGGCCGTGGACAGCACCGCCAACCCGGCCCCCACCCCGGCATCCGGGGCTCGGGTCTTCAGCTCCCCGTTGGCACGCAAGCTGGCCAAGGACCTCGGCGTCGAAGTCACCGCCCTGAACGGCTCCGGGCCCAACGGGCGGATTCTGCGTCGGGACGTCGAAGCCGCCGCCGACCGGCAGGGTGCCCCCGACGTTCCGGCCACCGCCCCAGGCCCGGCCACGGGGGCGGCTGCCCCGGCCCCGACGCCCTCCCCCGTTCCGCCGGCGATCCCGGCCGAGGCAGACTTCCAGGATCTCCCGCTGTCCGGGATGCGCCGGGCCATCGCCCGCCGACTGACCGAGTCCAAGACCACGGTCCCCCACTTCTACGTCTCCATCGACGTGGAGATGGACGCCCTGCTGGCCCTGCGGCGCCAGGTCAACGACGCCCTGGCCGCGACCGAGCAGAAGGCCACCGTCAACGACCTGCTCCTCAAGGCCCTCGGCGGGGCGCTGGCCGAAGTGCCCGCGGCCAACGCGACCTGGCAGGGCGAGAGCATTCGCCGCTACACCAGCGTGGACGTCTCCGTGGCCATCGCCACCGAGGACGGGCTGCTGACCCCCGTGGTCCGCGGGCTTCAGAGTCTCTCCCTCAGCTCCCTGTGCCGGACCATGACCGACTACAAGGAACGGGCCGGCACCGGCCAGATCCGGCAACGGGAACTGGAAGGAGGCGCGTTCAGCCTGACCAACCTGGGCATGTACGGCACCCGGGAGTTCTCCGCGATCCTCAACCCACCCCAGGCCGGGATCCTGGCCGTCGGCGCCGCCGAACCCCGCCCGGTGGTTCGCGCCGGAGAACTGGCCGTGGCCACCGTCATGAGCTGCACGCTCTCGGCCGATCACCGCGTGATCGACGGAGCCGTGGCCGCCCAGCTGCTGGCCGCCTTCAAACGGCGCATCGAACACCCCCTGAGCATCCTGCTCTGACCCGCGGCGGTCTTGCCCGCAGCTAACCGTTCACACCATGTGATCCCCAGGAGAGAACAATGACTGTCACCGAGAACCGACCCGTCATGGCCATCACCGGAGGCGCCTCCGGCATCGGTTTCGCCACGGCCCGGCTGTGGGTAGAACGCGGCGGAACCGCCGTGCTGCTGGACTTCAACGAGGCCGTACTGCAGGCGGGCCTGGAACAACTTGGTGAGCACGCCCGGGGCGTGGTCACCAACGTGACCGACCGGTCCAGCGTGGACGCCGCCTTCACCTCCATCCAGGAAACCGAGGGCCGGCTCGATGCCCTGGTCAACTGTGCCGGCAACTCCCGTCCGGTGCCCAGCGCGACCATGACCGACGAGGACTGGGAGGCGCTGATCGCCGTGCACCTGTCCGGGTCGATGCGTACCTGCCGGGCCGCCTATCCCCTGTTGGCCGCCCAGGACACCGGGGCGATCGTCAACCTGTCCTCGGTCGCCGGTAAGACCGGCATGCCCCAGCGCGCCAGCTACACCACCGCCAAGGCGGGATTGGACGGCCTCACCCGGACCCTGGCCGTGGAATGGGCCCAGGACGGTATCCGGGTCAATTCCGTCGGCCCCGGCTATACCCGCACACCGTTCACCGACCAGCTCATCACCGAAGGCAAGCTCGACCCCGCCCCCATCGAGGCGCGCGTGCCGATGCGGCGCTTCGCCGAACCGCAGGAGATCGCCGAGGCCATCGTGTTCCTGTGCGCTCCGGGCTCCTCCTACATCACCGGCCACACCCTCATGGTCGACGGTGGTATGACCGTCGACGGCAACTGGTACCAGTGAAGAACCACCACCCCTGGCCCACGGAAAACGAGACCTCATGACTTACGACTTCTCGAACAAGACTGTGCTCATCACCGGCGCCGCCGGCGGCATCGGCAAAGAATGCGCCCGGCTGTTCTTCGGCGATGGCGCCCAGCTGATCCTCGTGGACCTGGACCCGAACGCACTGTGCGAAGTCGCGGACGCTCTGGGCGGACCCGAGCGGATCACGACCGTGGCCGGTGACCTCACCGACCACAACGTGCTCAACGAGGTGCGCGCCACCGTGGAAATCGCCGGCGGGCTGGACGCCCTGGTGCCGGCCGCCGGGATCTACCGGGACCGCGACGTCGAAAGCATGAGCTTGCAGGAATGGCGACAGACGATGTCGATCAATCTCGACTCCGTCTTCCAGCTCACCCAAGCAGTCTTGCCCCACCTGCACGATCACGGGGCCATCGTGAACTTCGCCTCCCTGGCCGGATCCCGCGGCAGCCGCAACCACGCCCACTACGCCGCCACCAAGGCCGCCCTGGTGGCCTTTGGCCGCAGCCTCGCCCTGGAGATCGGGCATCGCGGCATCCGCGTCAACGCCGTGGCCCCAGGCATCATCCGCACCCAGATGACCGACACCCTCGTGACGACCAACGGCGAACTCCTCCTGCAGCAGACCCCGCTGGGACGGCACGGAACGGCCCGGGAGGTAGCCACCGTCGTGACCTTCCTGTGCTCGGACGCAGCGTCCTTCGTCAACGGGGAACTGATCCAGGTCAACGGCGGCCTCTACATGGCCGGCTGACGACCATCCATCTCGGTAGCCACGCTCGACAACGGGGTCACAACTCCTCGAACACCCCCGCAGCCTGGGCCCTCACCCCACACCCCCGAGAAAGGCCGAAGCTAACACTGAAACGCCTCAGTACCTGCGGCAGTGACTGCATTCTCGCAACCCGTATTGATCATCTTGATCATCACCGACGCTCTTCACGAAAGGATCGTCATGACCTCACAGACCCCAGCTGCGCCCCCCGCAGCCCTCGCGCCAGAGGCGGGACAACTCAAAAACGCCCGCAATGCCGCTGCCTCGGGCTTTGTCGGCACCACGCTCGAGTACTACGACTTCTACATCTTCGCGACGGCAGCCGCACTGTACCTGCAGCCGCTCTTCTTCCCCGCTGAAGGTGGCGCCGGCCAGATCCTTGCCCTCGCCACGGTCGGTGTTTCCTACGTCACGCGTCCTCTCGGCGCGATCATGTGGGGATGGCTCGGCGATGTGGTCGGCCGTAAGAAGGCGCTGATGGCATGCATCGTGCTCATGGGCGTGGCAACGTTCATCATCGGCCTTGTCCCCACCTACGAAACCATCGGGCTCTGGGCCCCGATCATCATTGTCCTGATGCGCCTGTTCCAGGGCCTTTCGGCAGGTGGTGAATCGCCGGGCTCGGCCTCGCTATCGATGGAGACAGCCCCAGATCACCGGCGTGGCTTCTACGCCAGCTGGACGATCGCAGGCGCCACCGCTGGCCTCGTGCTCTCCTCGGCCATCTTCATCCCACTGAACCTGTTGCCCGAAGAATTCATGATGAGCTTCGGCTGGCGTATCCCCTTCCTGCTCAGCATCCTCGTGACCGTCGTAACGGTCTTCATGCGGGCACGACTACAAGAGCCTGAGGTCTTCGAAGAAGTCAAGGAACATCGTGAGACTGTCAAGGTCCCGCTTTTCTACCTGTTGAAGAACTACCCGTTGCAGATGCTGCGAGTGGCCGGCATGGCACTGTTCCTGCTGATGGTGGGCCTGTTCAGCACTTTCTCCCTTGCCTACGGCACCCAGGTCGCGGGCATCTCCAACAGCGAGATGCTCGCCCTGATCACGGTGTCCAACTTGGGCACTCTCGTGATGGTTCCCATCCTTGGACATCTCTCCGACAAGGTTGGACGCAAGCCAGTGTTCATCAGCGGTTGTATCGGGATGATCGTGTTAGTCATCGCGTATTTCGGGGCGCTTGCCCATGCCGGACCCGGCAACACCTGGCTGGTGTGGATCCTGGGCATTCTGCTGATGTCCTTCGCATACGCCGCAGCGAACGGCATCTATCCGGTCTACTTCCCGGAGCAGTTCCCCGCTCAGGTCAGGTACAGCGGGATGGCGATCAGCCTCATGCTCGGCCTGGTGATCGCAGGTTTCTCGCCCGCCATCGCCCAGACGATCAACGGAGAGACGAACAACTGGATCGGTGTCTCTCTCTTCGCAGCCGGAGGTATAGCCATCTCGGCCCTGTGTGCGCTGTTCAGCCCCGAGACCGCGAAGATTCCAACCGCCGATCTCGGAGCGAAGAAGAAGTAACAGCGTCAAGGGACACCAGAATCCTTGCCCACATAGATCCGGCTGGCCACCGCGATCGGGCTCATCGCCCACGCAGCAAGCGCCGGCGCCCCCGTGCCGGATGAGATCAAGACAGGATGTTAATAATCTGCAGTCCCTCACCGCATGGCATTGCCCCTGACGTGGAGCGGGTCTCATGGGGGTGCAGGCGATGACAGAGGGCCCCAGCCACCGCCTCGGCTGGGGCCCCGGCCGCATTCACAGCGGGATGGGCGCCCGTGGACTGGCAGACTGGCAGGGGCGCCCTCAGTACCGAAGGAGTCCGCCACGAACCGCTCGCCAGCACTGCGCCCCGCCCTGCCCTGGGTCATCGCGGGCATCGTCGTCCTCGCCCTGAACCTGCGCGCCCCGATCATCGCGCCGACCGCGGTGCTCGGGCCGATCCAGGCCGACACCTCGCTCAACGCCATCGGCGCCGGCCTGCTGACCGGCCTGCCGGTCCTGCTCTTCGCCCTGGCCACTCCGCTGGCCACCGGGTGGATCCGCCGCTTCGGCCCCGAGACGGTCGTGGTGCTGTGCCTGTCCGGCGTGCTCGCGGGCACCGTCATCCGGTCCACCGGACCGGCCTGGGTGGTGCTGGCCGGGACGGCGGTCATCGGCGTGGCGATCGCCCTGGGCAACATCGCCGTGCCGGTGATCATCCGACGGGACGTGCCCTGGCGCCAGGTGTCCCTGGCCACCGGCGCGTACTCGGCGGCCATGAACGTCGGTTCCATGATCACCCTGGTGGTCACCGCGCCGCTGGCCGAGGCCGTGGGCTGGCGCTGGGCGATCGCAGCCTGGGCAGTCGTCACCGCCGGCGGGCTGGCCTACTGGCTGTGGTGGTCCCGCCGCCTGCGCGCCCGCGCCAGCGCCGCCCCGGAACCCGGCCTCACCGACGACTCCCCGGACAGCTCCGCGGGCACCTGCGCGGACGGCGCCCAGGACACTCCGACGCCGGCAGGCACCTCCGCCACCGGTCCCGCCCCGGCCCCGGGGGCGGTTCCGGGCCCGGACCGCGGCCGGTCCCGCTTCCGGCTGATCATCGTCCTGCTTACCGTGGCCTTCTGCGGGCAGTCCGGGGCCTACTACGCCACCACGACCTGGCTGCCGACTCTGCTGAGCGATGCCATGGGGCTGGCGGCGGGAGCCTCGGGTGCCACGGCTTCGCTGTTCCAGGTCGCGGCGATCGTGGGGGCTTTCGGCCTGCCGGTGCTCTCGCTCCGGGCCCGCAGGCCCTGGGTCCCGGTGGCCGTGATGGGAGTGCTCTGGATCATCCTGCCGCTGGGCCTGCTGCTAGCCCCGGAGGCCTACGTGCTGTGGTCCATCATCGGCGGCATCGCCCAGGGCGGCGGGTTCACCGCCATCTTCTCCATCATCGCCCGGGTGGCCATCACCGACGCACAGGCCGCCTCCGGTTCGGCGTGGGTGCAGACCGGCGGCTACCTGGTCGCCACAATCACCCCGCCCCTGGCCGGTTGGCTGAACGCGACCTCCGGTGACTGGACCGCTCCCCTGCTGCTGGTGCTGGTCTTGGCCCTCATGTTCTGCACCGGCGGCCTCCTGGCCGCCCGGCTGGCCCAGCGACCAACGTGAGCCCGCCCGGCACGGGGCCTCAATGAGGGTGCTCGCCTGTGCGAGTGACTACTAGATCGGGCCGAGAGGACAGTCACAGGGCTCCCCGCGTCAAAGTCCACGGACGCCTCCTGAGTTCCGTGCCGCCGACTTTTGACCGACAGCGACCGTCCCGGTTCCTTGGAATTGGGACACTCCCCCACGTCGCGGACCGATGTCAGTTTCAGAAGCCGACGGCACTCCCAGGCCAGTGATCTTGCGGGTAGTGCCGTCGACTTCTGAACTCCGCCTGCTCAATAGTCCTATGCACTAACCGAGTTCTTGCTCAGCACTCCTGCTCTCGAAAGGGAGGCAGAAGCTATCGAGGCTGTCCACCAATTCCGGGACGAATCGTGAGGACCCTACGTCCCTGGGATTCCTTGTCACATTGACTAACCGCCTACCCCTCTAGGAGACGTAGAATAGATGACGGGTTATGTGACAACTTTCGTGAATTTCGGACAGTGCGGGTCTTCTGTCACGTAAACGTTCGAATAAATGACAGCGGAGGTGCACGGTGCTGGTCGGGTACATGCGAGTCTCGAAAGCGGACGGGTCCCAGGCCACGGACCTGCAACGCGATGCCCTGCTCGCCGCCGGCGTGAAGCCCAAGGCCCTGTACGAGGACAAGGCCTCCGGCAAGAGCGACGACCGGCCCCACCTGGCCGCCTGCCTGAAGGCGCTGCGGGACGGGGACACGCTGCTGGTGTGGAAGCTGGACCGGCTCGGCCGGGACCTGCGCCATCTGGTCAACGTCGTCCACGACCTGACCGAGCGGGGTGTGGGCCTGAAGGTGCTCACCGGCCAAGGCGCGGCCATCGACACCACCACCGCCTCCGGCAAGCTAGTCTTCGGGATCTTCGCCGCGTTGGCCGAGTTCGAACGCGAGCTGATCTCCGAACGCACCAAGGCCGGCCTGGCCGCGGCCCGGGCGCGGGGCCGCAAGGGCGGGCGGCCCTACAAGATGACCCCGGCCAAGATCCGCCTGGCGATGGCCTCGATGGGGAACAAGGACACCAACGTCAGCGCCCTGTGCAAGGAGCTGGGCATCACCCGGCAGACGCTCTATCGCCACGTCTCACCCACCGGTGAACTCCGCGAGGCCGGACAAAAGGTGTTGGCTCAGCGCCGATGACCACCGCGGAACACAGGCGGGAGGCCTGCCACGGGTGTTCCGTATGTCGCACCGTCGCGGGACGAAGCACTGGATGGCTCCTACGGGATGCCCCGCCAGACGTGCTTGAGTGTGCGCAGGTCAGAGGCGGGGTGTCCGGTGGGGGTTCCCCATACGGAAACGTCCCAGCCTATGGTCGAGGCCGCCATCAACCGATCGCAGCAGACTGCCATTTCGCGATCAGATCCACAGGGTAGAACGCCTTGCAGGGGACGTCGCTGTCCTGTGGATTCCTAGTGAAGTGCCGCGTCAGTGGGAGTCCAGCGTGCTGGAGGATGGCCGTAGGTGCGGGTGAATGCCCGGGTGAAGGTGGAGGCATCGCTGAAGCCGCTGTCACGGGCGATGGTGGCGATGGTCTGACCGGTGATGGTCCGATTGGCCAGCATTCGGGTGGCGTGATCGAGGCGGGCCTGCCGGAGGTAGGCCCCAGGGGTGATGCCGGCCGCAGTGAAGAGGGAGTGGAGCTTGCGCAGCGAGATGTGGTGAGTAGCGGCGAGTCGCTCCACGGAAAGGGCTGGGTCGGCCAAGTGAATTCGGATGTGCGCCTTGAGTCTTTCTAACAGCACTTGGTCGGCGTCCTGTCCTGTGGGGTACTGGGCGGCGAAGGATCGCAGGATCGTCGTGAGCAATTCCGTGCTGAAGGTGGCTAGGTCAGCTCGGACGGCTGGGGCCAGGGGGGTGTGCTCTTCGGCCAGTCCGCGGGCGTAGCCGGTGAAGGCGGGCATGCCCGGCACCGAGGGTTCGATGGTTCGTCCGAGCATCTCGGTGAGCACCCGGGGGTCCAGGTCCAGGTGTTGGCGCGATACCCGCAGCACGAGCAGGTCTTGATCGGGGTGCAGGTGGTCCAGTACGTAAGGGCGGTTGGTCTCATACAACGCGGCGCTGCCGGGTGTGAGGTGGGCAGTGCGCCCGTGCTGGTGGACCTGCCCGGTGGAGTGCAGTTGCAGGGACAGCAGCAGGTCGTCATGCTCGCTGCGGCGGGCCAGCTCCTCAGTGCGCTCGACGCGGACCGGGCCGGAACGGACCCGAGCGAATGAGACCTCCGGGGAGAGAGGCACAGCGTGTAGCGAGGCGCTGAAGTGCGGACCCTCGCTTAGGCATTTCAACGGGACGAAGGCCTCACTGGCCGCGGCCTGCCAGTCCCGCACGTCGGTGACGGCTACCTCGGTCATCGCGTCCTTTCAACACCTCGCCCATTGCCTTCGGAGGGGCGTTGGGCAGGAGTGCAGGAATCGTAACGCGGTGTGCAGAAAACGCCAACACATTCGTGTGACGCGCGCCATAACGTGGAGGGCATCTTCTTCAGATCCCGGTGTACATAAGGAGCAATCATGGGCGAGACAGTGCGTGTGGCAGCCGTTCAGGCTGAACCGGTCTGGTTGGACATGGAGGCCACGACGGATAAGACCATCCGCCTGATCGCCGAGGCTGCAACCGGCGGGGCGGACCTGATCGCCTTCCCGGAGACATGGATCCCGGGTTACCCGGTGTTCCTGTGGTCCTACCCGGTCTACGAGCAGATGCAGTTCGTGGCCCGGTACCACGCGAACTCTCCGGCCATCGACGGGCCACAGATCGCACGGATCCGTGAGGCCGCCCAGCAGCACTCGATCACCGTGGTGGTGGGCTTCAGCGAGAAGGACGCCGGGTCGCTGTACATGTCCCAGGCTGTCATCGGTCCCGGCGGAGACCTGGTCCTGCATCGCCGGAAGCTCAAGCCCACCCATGCCGAACGCACGCTCTTCGGTGAGGGCGACGGCAGTGACATCAAGGTCATCGACACCCCCCTGGGCCGGGTGGGGGCCCTGCAATGCTTCGAGCACCTCCAGCCGCTGACGAAGTACGCCATGTACGCCCAGAACGAGCAGATCCACGTGGCCGGCTGGCCCTGCCTGGGGATCCTGGGCAACGTACCGGCCCTGAGCCCGGAGTCGATCATGGCCTGCACCCAGACCTACGCCCTCGAAGGCAGTGCCTTCGTCGTCGCCGCCACCCAGATCATGTCCGACGACGGCGCCCGCAAGTTCCCGACCGCGGACGGCGGCCCCACCCCGGTCTACACCGGTGGAGGTGGTTATGCCCGCGTGTACGGTCCTCACTCCGCCATGATCACCCAGCCCCTGGATCCCACGGAAGAAGGCATCGTCTACGCCGACCTCGACTTGTCGGACATCGACCTGGCCAAGAACACCGTCGACCCCGCCGGTCACTACGCTCGGCCCGACGTCACGCGCCTGGTGTTCGATGACCGCCCCCGCAAACCGGTCATCACCCCCCGGGAGCAGGCCGCCGTCGAACTCGACAGCCTCGACTTCAATGGCCCAGTTGAGCTGGAGCCACAGGACCGTCTCCGGGAACCTGCACCCACCCAGCTTTAGACACGACCCTCCGGCCCCGCCCCGTGCCCTCGCACGACCTCTTGCCCGATGGCCAGCAGCGTCCGACACCCCACGGGGAAGCCTCATCGAGCTGCCCCTCATGCGTCAGGACCCCGACTGCTCTACGGCCCTCCGCTAGCTCCGCGAAAAGGACCCTCGCATATGTGCACTGACCACCCCAAGCCCGGCCTTGCCCCCTCCCGTCGGCAGACCCTGTTGGGCGGACTGGCCACCACCGCAGTCGCCGCCACCGCCCTGGCCACTGCTCCGGCCACCTCCGCTGCCCCTCGCAGCAAGAAGCGGGACATGGATTTCGCCCTGGTGCCGCTGGGCATCCAGGGTGGGCCGCCCCCGCACCCCAACCAGGCCGGAATCTCGACCGCCCTGGTGGTCAATGGAGACGTCTACCTCATTGACTGTGGCCGGGCCTCGCTGAGCCAGTTCGTCAATGCCGGGTTGCCGGTCCCGCGCCTACGGTCGATCTTCTTGACCCACCTGCACGCCGATCACTGCATCGACTTCGCCACGTACACACAACTGGCCGCCCAATTCCCAACGCAGTACACCTACAAGAACCCCATTCACGCCTACGGCCCCGGAACAGCCGGCAAGCCCACCGGGAAGCTCAAGGACGGTGACCAGTGGGCCAACGCAGGACAAGCCACCCCCGGCACCCGGGAGATGCTCGAGTTGCTCAATAATGCCTTCAGCGGATCGGCGAACTTTTTCTTGAAGGAACACTTCATCGGCGACCCCGCCAAGATGATCATCGCCCACGACATTGAGATACCCGCCGAGCTCAACGCTTCAGCCGATAACACCGCCCCGTCCGCACAGCCCTTCGAGGTCATGGCCGATGAGAACGTGCGTGTCACCGCCACCCTCGTGCCGCACGGAGCCGTCTACCCGGCCCTGGCCTACCGATTCGACACCGAGCACGGATCCGTGGTCTTCTCCGGGGACACCGCTCCCTCGGACAACCTCATCAGGCTTGCTCGCAACTGCGACATTCTTGTCCACGAGGCGGTAGAGCTAGAAGCCTCTGCGTCCCGCATGGGGTGGAACGAGACCACGATGAAGCACATGCGTGACGTCCATACCGACGTCAACGAGATTGGCCGGATAGCCAAGGAAGCCAACGCCGGCCACATTGTGCTGAGTCACCTCGTGCCGGACACCCTCTCCCACCAGGAATGGCAAGCTGCCCTGCGCAAGTCCGTCCGCCGCGCCAGCTACACCGGAAGGACTACTGTGGCCCAGGAACTCCGAGACGTCCCCCTCTGACCGGCCAGCGTTCTCATAGGACGGCGCTCAGCGTCCCCAGGTGTGGGCCAATTCTTTGATTCACGGACAGCGGCCTGCGGCAAATCCCACAGCCCATCCTGACAGGTTCAGCAGGCGGGACCGGTGGTGAAGCCCGCGTGATTCACAGGGTTGAAACGACGCTGTAGCGAGTGTGCCTGACCTGTCGACCAGCGGGTTATGAATCCACCTAGGCGACAGCGCACCTCAAGGCCGCGTAAAGCGTCTGACGGGACACGCCAAACCGCGCGGACACCTCCTCCGTGGGCAGGCTCAGGGGGACTGTAAGAAAAACGGTGTGTGAGGGTCCGGCCTGATCCGAAAGGAGACGGCCGTGACTGACACGACCGAGGCAACAGAGGCGATGATCGATCCCGTGACCGGAGAGATCATCGATCAGAAACAACTCGCCGAACAACTGCTCGCCCAGGCCAAGGAGCAAGGCGTGAGCCTGGTCGGCCCCGGCGGGCTGCTCAACCAGCTGACGAAGAACGTGCTGGAAACGGCGCTCGAGGCGGAGCTGACTGAGCACCTCGGCCACGAGCATGGTGAGGTGCCGATCGCGGAGAATATGCGCAACGGCACGAGATCGAAGACGGTGTTGACCGAGATCGGCCCCGTGCAGATCGAGGTGCCGCGGGATCGGGAGGGGTCCTTCGAGCCGGTGATCGTGCCCAAGCGCAAACGGCGCCTGGACGGGATCGACCAGATCGTGCTGTCCCTCTCGGCTCGGGGTTTGACGACCGGGGAGATCGCCGCGCACTTCGAGGAGGTCTACGGAGCCACCGTCTCCAAGGACACCATCTCCAGGATCACCGAGAAGGTCGCCGGGGAACTCGCGGAGTGGTCCGCCCGGCCGCTGGACTCGCTCTACCCGGTGATCTTCGTCGACGCCATTGTGGTCAAGGTCCGGGACGGTCAGGTGCGCAACACCCCGTTCTACGTGGTCATGGGCGTCACCACCAATGGAGAACGCGACATCCTCGGGATCTGGGCCGGTGACGGCGCCGAGGGCGCCCGGTTCTGGCTGCAGGTCTTCTCCGAACTGAAGAACCGGGGCGTGGAGGATGTGCTCATCGCCGTGTGCGATGGGCTCAAGGGCCTGCCGGAGGCGATCACGACCACCTGGGAGCGGACGGTGGTCCAGCAGTGCATCGTGCATCTGATCCGCAACAGCTTCCGCTACGCCGGCCGACAGCACCGCGACGGGATCGTCAAGGCCCTCAAGCCGGTCTACACCGCCCCGAGCGAGCAAGCGGCGAAGGACCGCTTCGCCGAGTTCAGGGACGAGTGGGGTCAGCGGTATCCGGCGATCGTGCAGCTCTGGGAGTCCTCGTGGGCGGAGTTCGTGCCGTTCCTGGAGTACGACGTGGAGATCCGCCGGGTGATCTGCACGACCAACGCGATCGAGTCGATCAACGCCCGCTACCGCCGGGCGGTCCGCGCCCGGGGCCACTTCCCGAACGAGGCAGCCGCCCTGAAGTGTCTGTATCTCGTCACCCGGTCCCTTGATCCCACCGGCGGCGGGAGGGCACGCTGGGTGATGAGGTGGAAGCCGGCGCTCAACGCCTTCGCGATCACCTTCGCCGGACGGTTCGAGAGAACCACTCACTGATGAAAACCGCCGGACCCCACACACCCTTTATCGGACAGTCCCGGCTCAGGTCAATCATGGTCTGGGCCTGCCCACGTCGGCCGCGCTGAGCTTGGGAGCCTGCACATACTTGCCCTTGTGTCGATTTCAATACTCGACGGCACGGAGGCCAGTAGTGCACTTCGCTGCCCGCACAGGTGGCGTGGACGCTGCGCCGTAAGGGGATCGGCAAGTGACCATCTTCGGTGAGATGCCGCGCATTTCGCCCAGCATGATCGGCTGACACGCGATGGTGGACCGGGGGCCGGGCGCGAGGAGCGTCACTGGGACGGTGACGGACTCTGGTCATCTTCACCTATAACGCGTCCTGGGAACGGACTGGCGCTCCGCGTACCTGCACTAGACCTTCAAGGTCGCCAAACGAGGATGTCGAGCAGTCTCAGATCGGTTAGCCGTGTCATGTCGCGGACGCGGTGCTGGACGGCTGGCTCGTGGTGTTCGTACCGGGCCAGGGCGTCGCGCAATCTCTCGATGGCACCGGATGAACGGGCAGCGAGTAGGTCGTCGCGCACTGCGATCCACCTGAGCTGGCTCTGTCGTAGCTCTGGGTGTCGAGCTGAGTGGGCACGGGCGGCCGCCCGGTACGCCTTCCACAGGCGAGAGTCCAAGAGCGGGAACACGGCGGGAAACTTCAGGTGTAGGACCTTAGAGACCTTCGCGAAGGAGATCCCGCGCGGCGCCGTCCGGGCGAAGTGCCAGTACAGGGCTGACATGTCGTCAAAGAGCTCACCGCGCGCTTCCGGGTCCGCGTCGGCTAGATCCGCATCTGTCGGGATCCAAGGGGCATCCGTGGCCCGAGTGATGAAATAGTCACCTTCGACGTGGGAAATCCTCGAGCTGACGTACCGAGTCCGCCTGATCTCCTCACGGGTGATCGTGCCGTGGTCACCGCGCGGCGGGTAGTCGAACCTGGCGGGCGTCTTGCGCGGATAGTCCGCGAAACGGTCGAGCGCTTGATCGATTCCATACTCGGTCTCTGCGACAGTGAAGACGGCAGTAATGGCCATGCCCGGACAGTATCAGGGGCCATGGTTAGGGGCTCCGGCTGCGGACGTCCGTTGTCACAAGACGTTTCTTGGGCTGCTTCCGGTCACCGCTGCTGATTCGGGCGGAGCCTGCGGTGGGTGCATGCCGTAAGCCGTACCGGTACAACACTCACCGATGCCACTCCGCGATCGGCAACATCTCGCCCAACGCCTCCGAGGCGACCAGGTCCGCTACCCTCGCGGAAGCGGCATAACCGAAATGACACCGTCCACGATTCGGGGCCAAGGCCCCAATCGAAGAGTTTCTAAGTTTGCATCAATAGCCGGCTGCGACTCGCAATGGACGGCTGAGGCGTGCGTCGCCCTATCGCACGTTGAGCGCCAATTCGGCGTTCTCTGTAGCGCCCCACTCAGTCGAGATGTGGGCGACGACTCTCATCGTCCCTCGCTCCACTTCCAGGTGCGAGGGCCAGAAAGTCTCACTGAAGCTGGGTTCTTTCTCGCAGCGGGTGTCATCCGTATGAACGAGCTGGGAATTCACATATACCTCCCAGTTGACGTAGCAGCCGTCATCTCGTCCCAAGCGACCGTCCGCAGTGAATACGTAGGGTTCGAAGCCTGGACTTCTTCCGGCATCGATAGTGCCCGGGGCGATCAAGTCCGAAGTGTCACTGATTTCGATCCTCGCCTCGGTAATTTCCTGAAAGCCTCCTTCGGGCGAAGGCTCTCCAGTAGACGGTTCCGTCGTCGAGGACGCGTCCGTATTCACCGGCGGCTCAGATTGACCCCCTGAGTTGTCGGTCAATTGCTTTACCACACCGGGTCCTTGGATTGCGATGACCACAGTCACGAGAATGCCGAGCAAAGTGAGCAATGCTATGGTTCGCCGATTCCAATGGGGCGCGTCTGACTTCCACCATCTCGATGACATGGCGTCATTGTCTGCCGTTTTAGGCCGGGTCGCCAAGCACTGAAGCCACCCTTGCTCCATTCAAGAAAGGAACCGGTAGGGGCATTTCTCCCGCAGACTTGAGGGAGGGAGCATACGGGGCCTCCCTGGCCGCGGGCGGGCGCACACGGCAGGGATAGGAGCGATCCAGTCCCGCCCCAGATAGCCTTTCACTTTGCCGGCTGGCCAAAGTCTGCGCCACGTAGTATCGATGACGGGTTACGTGGCATGTAGGGCGCCCTTCTGAGTGTGGCTTTGACCGCTAAGTGGCGGCCTTCTTTGTCGACTTGTGGCGGTCCCGGCCACAGACCCAGGCATGTCCGTTAAGGATCTGAACCGTCCCCGGTTTGATGCCGCTTCCTTTCGAGTCTGGAAGGAAGATAGAGAGCATGCCGAAGAGGATTCCGGAGGAGACCAAACAGCGGGCCACCCGCCTGGTGCTGGACCATCTCGATGAGTACCCCACCCTGACCGCGGCCTGTCAGTCCGTCGGTGACCGGCTGGGCATCGGGAAGGAGTCCCTGCGCCGCTGGGTGCGCCAGGCCCAGGTCGATGCCGGAGAACGCGAGGGAGTGCCCTCCAGCGAGAACGAGCGCATCAAGCAGCTCGAGCGGGAGAACCGCGAGCTGCGCGAGGCCAACGCGATCCTGAAGGACGCCGCGGTTTTCTTCGCCGGGGAACTCGACCCCCGACGCCGGTGATCCTCGGGTTCATCGAGGACCAGCGTGCCCAGGGCCGCTCGGTCGGGTCGATCTGCACGGTCCTGCGCGAGCAGGGCGTGCGGGTCGCCGAGCGGACCTACCGGGCGTGGAAACGCGCCCAACCCAGCACCCGCGACCTCACCGACGCGGTGATCATCGATGCCATCCTCGCCGCCCGGGTGGACGCGCACGGCGGTGCTTCACCGGAGTCGATGTACGGACGACGGAAGATGACCGCGCTGCTCCGGCGCCAGGGCCACGAGGTGTCCACGCGCCGGGTGGATCGGCTGATGCGCCAGCTCGGGGTCAACGGCCTGGTGCGCGGCAAGGGTGTGCGAACCACGGTCCCGGATCGCAACGCGGCCCGGGCCCCGGACCTGCTGGACTTAGGACTTCACCGCGCCGGTGCCGAACCAACGCTGGGTCGCGGACTTCACCTACACCCGTACCTGGGCCGGATTCGTCTACGTCGCGTTCGTGATCGACTGCTACTCGCGCGCGATCGTGGGCTGGCATGTCGCGACCACGAAGACGACCCCGTTGGTCACCACCGCGCTGCGGATGGGGCTGTGGCGGCGCGACCGCGCCGGACACACGGTCCAGGACGGGCTGGTCCATCACAGCGACGCCGGATCCCAATTCACGTCTGTGGCCTTCGCTGAAACCTTGGCGCTGGAGGGCATCGCCGCCTCGATCGGATCCATCGGCGACGCCTATGACAACGCCCTGGCCGAGTCCACGATCGGGCTGTTCAAGAACGAGGCAATCCGCGACGGCTCCCCCTTCCGAGCCGGGCCGCTGCGCACCATCGACGACGTGGAATGGGTCACCGCCGGCTGGGTCGACTGGTACAACAACCGGCGCCTGCACTCCACCCTCGGCGACATCCCACCCGAGGAGTACGAGGCCGAGTACTACGCTGGCCTCACCACGCCAACACACCCGGTGCTGGCACCCGCATAGGAGCGGCAGAGAACCGGGGACGGTTCAATCCCCTTACGGCGCATCGTCTGCGTTCTCGGCCGATCAGTGAAGACCACTTCTGATATCAGTGCCGTCGGCTTCTGACATTGACAACCCGAGACTTGTTCAATCTGGTGGACGAAATCGCTGCCAAGGGCGCCGCGGTGGAGTTCGTCAAGGAGCGCATCGCCGTGGACAAGAATGGATCGTCCCCGTTGGAGGCGCTGATGCTCGGTGTCATGGCCTCCTTTGCAGAGTTCGAGCGGAGCCTCATCCGTGAACGTCAGGCCGAGGGGATTGCGCTGGCCAAGGCAAAGGGAAAGTATGCCCAGGCGCCGAAGCTCACTGCGGAGGACGTCGCCCAAGCGCAGGCGATGGTGGAACTAGGTATGCCGAAGACTCAAATCGCAGCCACGTTCAAGGTTTCCCGTCAGACCCTTTACGCGGCCCTCAGGAAAGCACGGTTCGCATCCGAATCCACGGGACTGACCGATTGAGCCCCCGAGGGGGCGCGGCGCTCTAAAAGAGGCCCTCCTTCGCCTCGTCAAGACGTAGGCGAGGCGCCGCATACGATGTTTAGAACGTCCACGTCGGGCGACAAAGGCGGCAAGGTAGGTAGATGAAGCGCACTCCGAAGGGGCGGCTAGAGCTCACCTGGATGGGCAAGGACTCGGCATTAATCCCCGCCGAGAACGGGAAGTACGACTATGCCTGGGTCGAGCCGTACGATCCGCGCGCTCTCGAAGTTAAGTCCATTGAGCTCGTCGATACGGTCGGAACCACCGAAGGATTGAATGGGGCTAATGACAATCTGCTGATTGTGGGCGACTCAGGAGATGCGCTTCGATCTTTAGGCACCATCCCCGAGTACGCAGAGAAGTATCTAGGCCAGGTGAAGCTGGTCTACATCGATCCACCCTTCAACACCGAGCAAACCTTCGAGCACTATGCGGACCAGCTCGAACATTCGGTATGGCTGACAATGATGCGCGACCGGATCCGAGACATTAAACCGCTTCTCGCCCCCGACGCCTCTGTCTGGGTGCACCTCGATGACGCCGAAGTACACCGAATGCGGGTATTGATGGACGAGGAGTTTGGGGCGGAATGCTTCATCGCATCTGTCGTCTGGAGGTCAGCCGATACCGGAAACTACGACGACTCGCGCTTCTCTAATGACCACAATACGATCTTGGTCTACGGCCTGAATCCTGGGTGGGTGGCAAACGGGTTGCCGCGGAGTGCAAAGCAGTCCAGGCACTACCGGAACCCGGACAATGATCCGCGCGGACCGTGGTTCGATGGGAATCCTTTAGGTTCACCCAATCCCCGCGAGAATCTCATGTACGACGTTGTCTCTCCCCAGGGGCACTCCATCCCCAGTCCGCCTCATGGCTGGAGATGGCAGAAGAGCACGATGGACCGCATGATTTCGGAAGGCTCAATTCGATTCAACGACGCTGGTACGCGAATCGTTTACCGCACGTATCTACGGGAGCAGGGTGATCTGCCTCCGTCCAATTTGTGGGACAGCGTGGAGGAGACGGGCAGCAACCGGAAGGCCAAGAATGAACTCAAGGCCCTTTTCGGCCTACCAGCCAAACAGGTTTTCGACACCCCCAAGCCTGAATCGCTTATTAAACGCATACTGACTATCGGCACAGACGAAGGCGACTTAGTGTTGGACTGCTTCGGTGGGTCCGGGACAACCGCAGCCGTCGCCCACAAAATGGGACGGCGGTGGGCAACAGTGGAGTTGCAGCAGACCACTGTTGATCGCTTTCTGAGTCCGAGGCTCCGCAAGGTCGTTGAAGGTGCGGATGATGGTGGGGTCTCTCAAACGGTGGAGCGCGTGCCCACAAAATCCGAAGCACTTCCTGGAGGCCTCTCTCCCCAAGAGGCAGCTGACTTCGCCACACGCCTGAAGAAGGTTGCAGGCGACCTAGTGGGACTGGACGCTGAGACGATCCGGATCTTGAGTCAAGCGGTGCGAACAAAGAATCAGACGACTACGCATTGGACTGGTGGGGGAGGTTTCACCATTGCTCGGATGGGGCCGTCTATGTATGACGTCGACGACACCGACGGGGAGGTTTACCTGTCCGCAGCGGCGACGAACGGAGCGTGGTCTAAGGCGGTGGCTGGCCAGTTGAAGTTCACTCTTACTCCAATGGACCCGGTGTTCTGCGGCGTGAGGAATCGTCAGCGGCTGGCGGTGATCGACGGTGTGGCTGATGCAACGGTCGTGCGGACCATCGTCGAGCACCTAGGCGAGAAGGAGAAAGCCGTCATCGTGGCCAAGGGCATCCTGCCCGAGGCCGAAGCGTTGCTCGCCGACCTCTCTCCCGGGTCGCGGATCAAGAAGGCGCCGACCGACATGTTCCCGAAGGGGACGGTGAAGTGAAGATGAGCGTGGACATCACCTACGACGAAGCCTTGATCGAGGAGATCGCCGCTCGGTTCGACCTGCGCGACCCGAATAAGCGCGCCCTGTCCGCTCTGGTCGACCGGATCTCCCAGAGCGCCGGCTACCAGGAATTGGTGGCCGACCTAGCGACCGGTGTGGGCAAGACCTATCTGATGTCGGCACTGATCGACTACCTCGCCATCCAAGGGGTCCGGCACGTCCTGGTCGTCACCCCAGGATCTACGATCCAGCGCAAGACGCTGGCGAACTTCGATGAGGCCTCGGCGAAATTCGTAGCCGGTGCAGAACATGTCCCCTTCGTTGTTACCCCGGAGAACTTCCAAGCGGCGAACGTCGGGGCGGTGCTGAGGGATCCTCGACAGTTGAAGGTGTTCGTCTTCAATGTGCAGCAATTGATCCGTCCCTCGGACAAGGTCTCCCGGAAGGTGCGCTCCGAAGACGAGAACCTCGGTGATGCCCTGTACTCCCACTTGGAGGCCGCAGAAGACTTGTTCGTCATCGCCGACGAGCACCACGTCTACCACGAGAAGGCCAAGGCATTCTCAGCCGGAATTCGAGACCTTAACCCGGTCGCCCTGGTGGGCTTGACCGCTACCCCCGCCAAAGCGGACCTGCCGAAGGTCGCCTTCGAGTACACCTTGGGGGAGGCCATTGCCGATGGCCACGTCAAGGTACCGGTAATCGTCTACCGCAAGGACGGCACCAAGGACGAACGCACCCAATTGGCCGATGCCTGCCGGCTGTTGGCCAACAAGGAGGAGTCCTATCGAGTCTTCCGGCAGACAAACCCGGATGCGCCCGCAGTAAAACCGTGCCTGTTCGTGGTCTGTCAGACCATCGACCACGCCGCCGAAGTCGCCCAGATGCTGGCTGGCCCGGGATTCATTGGTGATGGCTCCCAAGTCCTCCAAGTCACTTCCCATTCCTCCGATGAGGCGCTGGAAGCCCTGGCTTCGGTGGAAGCCCCGGACTCCCCGATTCGGGCGATCGTGAGCGTGAATATGCTGCGCGAGGGCTGGGACGTGAAGAACATCGCGGTCATCGTCGCGCTGCGCAAGCTGGCCTCGCAAACCCTTACCGAGCAGATTCTCGGTCGGGGGCTGCGCTTGCCCTTCGCCCGGCGCACCGGTGTTCCGGACGTGGATCAGGTCGATCTGGTCGCCCACGATTCCTACGCCCAACTTTTGGCCCAGAAGGACGTGCTTCGGCAGCGGATCCAGCTGCCCTCCTCGAAGGTCGAGGTGGACGAGAACGGGGCGGCTACGACTGCGACGGTGGACTTGACCCAGCCATTGGACCCAGCCGGCGCGACCACCAGTCCCGGAGGGCAGCAGTCCATCCTTCCGGTGGATTCCCCGGTTCCTGGTCAGTGGTCGCTGTTCGACAATGACCTCTCGCAGGGACGGACCGGCCCTCACGGGGCTGGTGTCCCGACTGCCATCGGTGAAGGCGGGGCGGTCGGGCCGGCCGCAGCGTTGGGGTTCCAGGAGACTGACTCGCGGCTCCAGACGAAAGCTCCCAAATCGGTCAACCGAACCCAGGGGGCGCCCCAGGTCATCTTCCCGCGATTGGAGTCCCGGCTGACCCACGCCCCGTTCTCCCTGTCGGATATCTCCAACGCGGAGGCTGAACGGGCCGGGGCCGCCTTCGCCGATGAAGTCCCCACATTCATGTTCCGCGACGCGCTGGAAGCCACCCGCCAAGGCGACGACGTCACGATCAAGGTCACCCCCAAGGGCGTACCGAAGCCGGCCAACGCTTCGAGGGACTTGACGTCGTCTACGACTCCCTCGTGAAGCTCATCATGCAGCAGCCCGAGGTGCCCGCCGAACTAGGCAGCAAGAACGCCGCCCGCCGTCTCGTCCACGCCTTCTTGCGAGGTGCTGGCGCAGTGGAAAGCGAAGACCACGTCGAGTCCTGGGGGCAGAAGCGGCGCGAGCAGGCCGTGGACGGGATGCGCCGGATGATCCGGGACAAGATCGCCAGCCGCACTCCCCAGACTCAATATGAGATCGTCCCCGTCGAGCTGCCGGTTGAACCTGTGTTGGTTTCGGCCACAGCGGTGGACGCCTACGACGGCCAGAAATTCGCCCGAGGCGTGCAATATATCGGGTGGCAGAAGAACATCATGCCGGTTGCCTCGTTCGATGCCGGCACCACCGAGTGGGAACTGGCCATGCTGATGGACCGCGACCCGGACATCGAATGGTGGACCCGCGTGTACGTCCATGGCGAGGCATTTATCCCCACCAACAACGGAAGGTACTACCCCGACTTCATCGCCCTGGACAAGGAGGGCCAGTACTGGCTTCTCGAGGGCAAAGCTGACTCCGAAGCCTTGGATGAAGGCGTCGCCGCCAAGAAGAAGGCCGCTGAGAACTGGGCCCGCAGGGTCAGCGATGACGGGCAGTTCGGCCCATGGCACTATCTCTTCGCCACTGAAACCGACATCGCCAAGGCCGGTGCCTCGTGGAAGGTCTTGGTGAATATCACCAAGCCCGAATAACCCTTCACCGCACCCTGCCGAACCGCTGCGGCTACCGGTCCATGTGCCGCCAGGCGCCGGGGTGGCGCTGGGGCTGTTGCCAGGGTCCGCCTGCTGGTCGGGTGGGCGCCCGGGGGTCGGGGTTGTGCTGGGTGGGGAAGTTGCTGGCGACGTGGCTGCGGTAGAGGTGTCGGTCGGCCATGGCCAGGCGGGTCCGTAGCGTGCCGCGGTCCATGGAGTCGATGAGCGGTTGGGGGTCCAGGCCGAGTTGGGCGGCTTGGTCGGCCTTGCGTCCGAGTTCCCGGGTGGTGTGCCGGCGGAGGGCTTCGATGACGATGGACCCGCCGTGGTTGATGTACTGCGCGGCGGCGGCGAGGGCGGCCAGCTCGGGCCGGCGGGCGTTGTCGGTGCGGCGGAAGGCGTCCACGAGGCGGTCGGCCTTGACCTTGTCCCCGATGGTGTCGGCCAAGAGGTTGTCGCGGATGTGGACGCTGGCCTCGGTGGCGTGGGCGATGACGGCGACCTGTTCGTCGGTGAGTCCGGTCTTGGCCCCAGCCCCCTCGGTGAGAGCGCGGGACGCCCACTCGTACTGGGCCGTGGGGGCCAGGGTGGCGAACCGCTGGGCGGTGTCCGGGTCGAGGTGGGCCTGCTCGTGCTCGGGCACCGGGGCGTAGCGGCGGATGAGTTCCTCGCGCGAGCCAGCCGGCCACCGGCCGGAGGCCATGGCGTAGGCGGTGGCGGCGGTGTCCTCGAGGGGACCCTGTCGGGTCCACCCGTGCCCGGGGGTGAAGGTGGCCAGCTGGTCCTCGTGCACCGCCCAGGCGTGGGTCGGGCGTCCGGTGCGGGTGGCGATCGCATCCTGGACCATCAGGGCCCGGTCCGGGCCCTCGGGCCCGTACCCGAGGACCCGGTACTCATCGGCCCGGGTGCCGAAGCCCCGGTCCACGTGCCCGGCGGCCTCGGCCGCGTGGGCCGGGCCGTCGCCGAGGTCCGCGGTCCAGGTCTGCACGGCGATGCCGATGAAGTTCGAATCCTTGAAGCCCAGGACGGCGAGCTGGTGCTCGGTGGGCTGGTAACCGGCCATGGCGGGCACGGCCCCGGCCAGGGCATTGGGCGTGGTGATCGGGGCCATGGGCAGGTCCTGGTCCATGGCTCAGTGCCCGGGCGCGTAGGTGACGGTGACCGGGGCGTGGTGCAGCTGCATGTCCACGACGGCCGCTTGGGGCGGGGCGGTGGCGAGCATCTCGGCCAGCTTGTCGGTGATGGTCGATTCCATGTTGGGGGTCCTTTCGGGTCGGTGCCGGTGTGGGGTCAGCGGTCCAGGCCGGCGGCCGCCGGGCGGGTGCTGGCCCGCCCGGCACGCGGGATTTGCAGGGTGCCGGCGGTGTGGGTGTGGGTGCCGCGTCGGGTGGGGGCGTCCAGGCGCAGGGTGCCGGTGGCCTGCGTGGAGTGCTCGGCGGCCCGGGCGAGGGTGCCGGCGGTGTCGAGGAGGGTTTGCACGCGGGCGTCGGTGGAGGTGACCGGGGCCCAGGTGGTGCGCCCGACCCGGCCGGGCAGGTGCCCGGCGGTGCGGGCGGTGGCGGGGGCCAGCAGCTGGCCGGAGTCGGCGAGGCGGCCGGCGAGCCGGTGGTGGGCGAAGGCGACCCGGTCCAGGGTGGCGTCGAGGTGCTGGACCAGGGCGATGGTCCGTTGCAGGTCCCGCGGGGTGCCGGTCATCGCGGCCAGGGTGTCCGGGTTCCCCTCGGCGATGGGGCGCAGGACGGTGTTCAGGGCCCGGGTGGCGGCCAGGGTTCCCTCGAGGTGGTGCCGGCCGGTGGTCGGTCCGGCGCCGGGGATCTTCACGGTGGCGTCCCAGTGCCCGGCGGTGGTGGCCCACGCCTTGCCGGCCCGGTTCATGGCCTGCAGGGCGCCGGTGGCCTCGGGGCCGGTGAGGTGGGCGTGGTCGTGGGCGGCCTTGACCAGCTGCATGCCGGCCCGGTTGACCAGTAGGGCGGTCTGGGTGATGCCGCGCAGTAGGTAGGAGCTGCCGCGGGCGTCGAACTGGGCGGGCTTGGTGTTCGAGGAGGTGGGGATGCGCTGCCGGGAGGTGTCCCAATCGAGGGTGGTGGTGGCTCCGGTGAGGTTCTCGGGTCGGGTTCCGAGGGCGGGGGCGGCCTCGGTGAGCCATCGGGCCAGGGCGGCGTGCACGGTGGCGCTGCGCGCGGGGGCCACGGCCAGTTCGGTGATTTGGCGCAGGTCGGGGTCGGCGGGCAGGTCGCGCAGCTGCGCGGCGCCGGTGAGCACCGCGTCCAGTCCCTGGAGCAGGGCGGTGGGGGCGAGGGTGCGGGTGGCGGGGCGCAGCTTGTCGTGCAGGGCCCCGGTGAGGGTGTGCAGGATGTCGGCGTACTCGCCCAGGGCGGTGTCCACGGCCTGGGCGCGGGTGCCGTCGGCGTCGATCGCGGCGTAGGGCATGGTGGTGCGCACCAGGTCCGCGCCGACGTTGAGGTACCGGCACGCGGCGGCGACCTCGGGCACCGGGGTGCCGGCGGCGCGCAGGGGCAGGTTCTGCAGGGCGGCCTCGAGCCGGTCCAGGCGGTGGCGGAACCCGGTCAGCTGGGCGGCCCCAGCCCCGGTGGCGTAGAGCAGGTAGGTCTTGGTGGTGTACCGCAGGCTCGCGGTGAGCCGGGGCAGGGCGGCGACGATGTCCGCGGCGTGCACGGGGTCCCCGTAGGGGCGCTTGATGCGGGCGTCGTGCAGGGGCCGGCGGCTGAAGGCGTACGCATGGGACCGGGCCAGGTCGTACATGTCCTGGACGGTGGTGGGCTCGTGGTTCATGCCACGTCCCCGGCCCAGTCGGCGGCGCGGGTGAGCACCACGTGCACGGCGTGCAGGGCGGCCCGGTCGGACTCGGGCAGGGTGTCCATCAGGTCCAGGGCCTCGCCGAGCAGCACGGCGGGGCGATCGGTGACCAGCACGTCGAGGGCGTCCTGGTGGGCCGGGTCCAGGTGCAGGCGCACCTGGCCTTCGGCCACGTGCAGGTCCAGCAGGTCTGGGGCCCGGTCGAGGGCGACGGGGTGGTCCAGCAGCTGGGTGGACGTGGCGCTGATCAGCGCGCGGATCTGCTGGAGCTTGTCCTGGGTCTCGGGGGATGTTGTGGTGGTCATGGCGGTCTCCTGGGTGGGTCGGTCTGGGTGGTTCGACGGTGGCACGTGCCCGCCGGTGGACGGGCACGTGCCGGGTGGAACTGTGGACAACCCGCGCAGGGTCTCGCCTGTGTAGGGCGCTACTGTCCCGGGGTGGGGGCGGTGCCTGCGGGCGGGGTCGGGGCGGTGTCGGTCTTGGGGGTCCGGCGGGTGCGCTTGGTCGGGCGGAGCTTGTCGAGTTCGGTCTTGGTCCAGCCCTTGCGCTCGGCGTCCTTGAAGGCCTTGCGCTCGGCGGCCTGGGCCTGGGCCAGGGCGTGTTCGGCGTCGACGCGGGCCTGGACGGCGGCGGCGATCTCGCGGGCCGCGGACAGGCGCTGGTCGTTGAGCTTGCGGGCCTGGTCAATGAAGGATTCGGTGATGTTCTCGCTCATGGTCCTCACCCTAGGGCGGGCCCGGTTCACGTGCTGCGCTGGGCCAGGAATTCGGCCACATCCTCGCGCCGGTAGCGGCGGATGGACGCCCCGATTTCGAGGGCGCGTAGCGACCTGTTTCCGGTGAGGGTGAGCGCTCCGGCCAGGTCGGTGCCGAGCAGGCCGGCGACCTCCTCGAGGGTGAGTAGTTCGGGGTAGTCGGTGAGCTGGTCGGCGGTGTCATCGCTCATGCCGTTCACGCTAGGGCGGGGGCGGATTTCTCGCTGCGAAAGCGCAGGTAGTCGTGGACGTCCTGGCGCCGGTACCGGCGGATGGTGGCGCCGATCTCGATGGCCGGCAGGGCGTCGGCGCCGGTCACGGCGAGCACGCCGGCGGCGTCGGTGCCGAGCACCTGGGCGGTCTCGGCCACGGTGAGCAGCGCCGGGTAGCCGGCGAGCTGCTCGGCCGGGCGGTGGGTGGCCGCGTAGGCCAGCACCTGGGCGCCGGTATCGGCACCGAGGAAGTCCTCCAGGGCGGTCTGGAAACCGGTGGTGGTGAGATGCATGGGGAACTCTCCTGTCGCTCAACTCTCGCTGCCGTTCCTTTCGGCGAAGACCGAAATACTCGGGCCGCCAGGTTCGGTCCAGCCGGAGGGGCCGGTCGTGGAATACCGGAGCGAGCGAGGAACGAGCGAGTGAGGATATGCCGCGAAAGCCGGCCCTGGAGGCTTGACCGGTTCTGGCGGACCAGTACCCTCCACGGCCGAAAGGAACGCTCGCGTTCCCCGGTCCAGAGCCGGGCGGGCGCGGCCCGCCACTACTCCCGCCCCAGCGGGACCGGCGGAGCCGGAGCAAGCTATACAGTTAGGTGCCCTAACCTGCTTGCGCCCTTGCGCTGGCGCGCCGGTCGATGGGACACTCACGGGTGAGCGGCGTTGCACTGGGCTGGAGGTCCAAAGCAGCAAGTCAGCGAACGGATGGGCGGTGGTCACGGTGGCGGAGCGCAAGCGTCAGTCCAACGTGGTCGGTGGCCGTCCAGCCCGCCGGGTGGTCAAGCTCTCGGCCTCCGAGGATGCCGCCCTGTCCCTGGCCGCCGTGGAGCAGGGCGTGACCGTTCCCCGGCTGTTGAAGGAGTCCGCTCTGGCGGTCTCGGCCGGGGAGACGGCGACGGATCGCCGGCGGGTGCTGACCGCGCTGAACGTGCTCACCGGGCAGCTGGCCCGGGTCGGGAACAACCTCAACCAGATCGCCCGGGGGCTGAACACGGACGGGGAACTGCACGGGGACGTGCGGGGCTCCCTGGACGAGCTGCGCGGGGTGCTGCGCGACGTCGATGAGGTCATCGAAACCCTGGCCCTGGATCGGGGCGCGCCATGATGCCGAACGTGGTCCGCGGGGGACGGATGGTGGGTTTGATGAGCTACCTCGTCGGCCCGGGCCGGTCCAACGAGCACACCGCCCCGATGGTCGTCTCCGGTGATGACCGGGTGCTGATCGAGTTCGACCCCGGGCAGGAGCTATCGGTGGCGGACGGCCAGCGCATCGGGGCCATTCTGGACGCACCTCGGCGCGTCCACGGCACCGAGGTCAAGGCCCCCGTCTACGGATGGGACGAGGCCGCCCAGCGCAAGGTCAAGGTAGCGGAGAAGGACGGGCACGTCTGGCACTGCTCGCTGTCCCTGGCGAAGGGCGACCGAGAGGTGTCCCGCGAGGAGTGGGGAACGATCGCCCAGGAGTTTGTGGAGCGGATGGGATTCATCGACCCGGACGGGGCGAAGTCCTCCCGCTGGGTGGCCATCCACCACGGCACCTCGACGGCCGGCAACGACCACATCCACCTGGCCGTGCAGCTGGTCCGCGAGGACGGCACCAAGGCCAACATCCACCACGACTACCACCGCGCCCAGCAGGTGTGCGGAGAGCTGGAGAAGGAACACGGGCTGGCCGTGCTGGAGTCCCGGCAGGTTGCCCGCGGACTGTCCGGGGACAAGCCCGCCGAGGTCGCCCGCGCACAGTCAGAGAACTACCCGCAGGCACCGCGGCCGGAGCTGCGCCGCAGGATGCGCACCGCCCTGGCCACTGCGTCCAGTCCAGCGCAGTACATCGAGCACTTGCGGGACCTGGACGTGCGCGTGGCCCCGTCTTTCGCCAAGGGCTCGACCACCCAGGTGCGGGGCTACAAGGTCGCCCTGGCCGGGGGTGCGGACACCATCTGGTATTCGCCCTCGAAGTTGGATGCCACCCTGGGCTGGCCGAACGTGCTGCGCCGCTTCGGCGGGGCCGGGAAGGAGCAGGCCGAGTCCCTGTTGGCGTCCTGGCACAACAGCGCCCGCCCCGAGGCTGGCACGCTGAAGGTGCACCGCTTCGATGCCGCGAAGATCGAGACGCTGCTCAGTGGCAAGACCGGCACCGGCCCGGACGACCTGGCCAGCATCTACGCCCGGGTGTCCATGCAACTGGAGCAGGGTCGGCCCGGTGCGTTCTCCCGCCTGTCGGACGAGTACGCGCGGGCCGCCCAGGGCGGCGGCAACGCCCGCCACATGGTCCGCCTCGGGGCACGGTTCGCGGCCAAGGACTCCACCCGCGGTTGGCTGGCCGTGCTCAAGCAGGCCAACCGGCTCTCACGGGCGATGACCATGCACACCCTGACCGCCCAGCGACCCCAGCTGGCCGAGCGCACCACCGCGCTGATGCACACCGTCTCCTCCATCACCCGATCCCAAGAACCGACCCGACCGACCACGCCCCAGACACCCCGGTCCGGGACCCTGGCGAACAGGTACACCCGGCCCGGACCCGACACCGGCATCGACCGATAGGAGAGGCCGTCATGGCTGAGAACGAAGAAGAAGCCGAGATGGCCGCCCAGTTCGGCAACCTGCTGCGCGTGGCCATGGGATCGGGGATGCAGATCCGCGAAGCCCAGGCCCGCCGCGCACAGATGCAGGCCGCCGAACGCGCCGCCGAAGCCGACCGACAGACCCGCACCGAGGCCACCATCGCCGCGATGGTGAACCGCGAGGTGTACCACCCGGAGTTCTGGCGCACCGCGGGCTCCGAATCCATCGCGGACCGAGTCACCGTGGCCGCGCACCTGGCCGGCACCCACGCCGAAGCCCGGGGGCGTGGATACACGCCGCCGACGTGCTGCGCAACGACTACGGCATCAACCTGGAGCGGATGAACAAGGACCACCCGACCTCCCTGGTGGACCGGCACGCCGCCCTGCGCGACGCCCTGGATGACTACTTCGCCCGGCAACGCCTGGAGGCCGAGGCCGACCAGGCCCTCGCTCCCAGGTCGGAGCAGGACCAAGACGCCACTGCCGACCGCGAGAACACGTCCCTGCCGGACACCACCGCGCAGACCACCGAGGCGGACCAAGCCGCCAGTCAGAAGGCCGAGAAGCAGGCTGATGCCAAGGCCGTGGACGAGGGCGCCCACCAGGTGCTGGCCGGCCGGTACGGTGCCGAGGCGCAGCAGGACCAGGTGAACGCCCAGACCGCAGAGCAGACCGGCGGACGGGACCCGGGCCAGTACCAGCGGGTCACCGACGCCCAGCTGGCCCAGATCGAACGGCACGCCAACGCCCCCCAGCTGGCCCTGGTCCGGGCCCGACAGGCCGCCGGGTTCCCGCAGCCCACCGCCGACCGGATCGCCGCCGGCGCGAAGAGCATCAAGGCCACCAAGCCGGTCGCCGCAGGACGCGGCCTCGGCCAGGGCCAGGAAGCAGGGCTGAGCCGATGAGCGACACCTACGAGTTCGACGACGACCCCACCACCGAGCCCGTCAGCCCCATCGACACCGAGCAGCCGGCCGAAGCGGACGCCGCCGAAGGCGGAGACCGCCCGCTGTACTTCCCCAACGCCGAACAGTGGGTGCAGAACTGGCTCCTCCCCCACTACCGGCGCAAGCTGAGTGGCGGCCGCCGCTGGGACCCCCAGTGGTGGCGCTACGAGGAAGCCGGCACCATCCTGGAGGCCCTGTGGGAGTCGTGGGAGCAGATGCGCTGGGAAGACGCCATGACCGCCGTGGCCTGGTACCGCGACTACTTCTGGCCCGTCATGGACCGCCTCACCGCCGAAGACGGACCCTTCTGGGACTACGACCCACCCCGAAACACCGACGTACCACAGCAATGGGAGACAGTCCCCGCTCCTCCGGGCTGGTTCTGAACCAAGAGTGTCCAGGTGTGGACGAAGCAAACCGTGAGGGCAGCACGGTAGGTGATCGCAGGCTGGTCTACTGTTCGGCGTGTGCTGCCAGGCTTTCCTCAGGGCTGGTCAGTATGGGCGTGGGTTCAGACATCGCGGACTCCATTGTGATCACGAGACGGGCGACCTTTCCGTCACGGACGCGCTGGTAGCCCTCGTTGATCTCGTCCAACCCGATGGTCTCGGTCACGAGCTCGTTCAGATGTAGGAGCCCGCGGGAGGCCAGCCCGGCGAAGAAGGGAACGTCTACCTTGAGGTTCGCCGATCCCATGTAGACGCTTTCGATGCGGTTTCGATTCCGCATGAAGGTCATGGCGTCCAAGGTGATGGGAACATCCTTGCCACCGATCCCCACCAGGTACAGCCCACCACCGTAGGACAGCATCTCCAGTCCCTGCTGGGCTACTTGCTGGGATCCCACGAAGTCGAAGACATAGTCGGCGCCTTCCGGTAGGTGCTGCCGCAGTGCCGTCACGGGGTCCTCCTCGCTGCCGTTGATGGTGTGCGTCGCTCCAAACGTCCGGGCGTGGGCCAGCTTTTCGTCGGAGACGTCGATGGCGACGATCTCCGAGGCGCCGGCCAGCACGGAGCTGCTGATGGCGTTCAACCCGACGCCACCTGTTCCCACGATGACGACGCTTTCGCCCCGGCCGACCTGGGCCGTGTTGAGCACGGCACCGGCGCCCGTAATCACGCCGCACCCCAGCAGGGCCGCCTGTTCGAACGGCAGGTCCTGGGGAATCCGGGCCAGTTGGTTCTCGTGGACCAGCGCCTTCTCCGCGAAGCCGCCGAGGCCGAATGCTTGATTCACGGGTTCACGGTCCGAACTCAGACGCGGTGGGTCCCCGGCGGGTCGTTCGGTTCGCTGTGTGTTTCGACAGTAGTACGACCGGCCGGACAGGCAGCGTGGACAATCGCCACAGTAGCGAATCAGGGCGCCGACTACGTGGTCCCCCTCGTGGAGGGACCGGACGCCGGGGCCGACGCGCTCGACCACCCCGGCGACTTCATGACCGAACACGGCAGGCATGGGGAACCCGAGATCGGCACTGGCCATGGTGAGGTCCGACAGGCACAGGCCGACGGCCTTGACCTTGACGAGGACCTCGTTCGCCTGGGGCTCGCCCACGGTGATGTCTTCAATCGAGAATCCGGCGCCCGGTGCGTGGACAACGGCCGCCTTGATGGTGTGCCCCACGTTTGTTCCTCTCCCTGTGGTTGATTCTTCCCCAGTGGCACCGGGCCGGTCTGGTGTGGTCGGCGTGGTGGTCATGACTGGTTGGGGCGGTTCAGGAAGATCGACTTGGGCACCTGATAGTGGCCCAGCCCCTCCGGGCCGAGCTCCCGGCCGAGGCCGCTCATCTTCACGCCTCCGAAGGGCGCCACCGGATCCGTGGCGTAGCCGTTGAGACCGATCGTCCCGGTACGGACCTGGCGCGCTACACGGAGACCGCGATCCTGGTCGGTGGTCCACACGCTGCCGGCCAATCCGTAGTCGGAATCGTTGGCGATGTTGATGGCGTCCTGTTCGTCGGTGTACGGGATCACCCCGAGAACGGGACCAAAGATTTCCTGCTGGGCTATCACGTCCTTGCGGTCGAGGTCGGCGAAGACCGTGGGCTGGACGTACCACCCTCGGTCAAGGCCTGTGGGCCGCCCCCCTCCCGTGGTGACGCGCCCGCCTTGGGCCACCCCCTGACGGATGAGTCCCTCCACCCGTTCGCGATGCCGTTCGGACACCAAGGGGCCGACCTGCGTTTCCGGCGTCAGGGGATCCCCCACCGCCAGTCCAGCGACCAAGTTCGTGACGATCTCGACGGTCTGCTCGTAACGGTTTCGTGGCGCCAGGATGCGGGTGGACAGCCAGCAGACCTGTCCGTTGTTCGACATCGTGGTGGACAGGAACGCCTCGAGGCTGGATTCGAGGTCGGCATCGTCCAGGACGATGGCGGCTGATTTTCCCCCGAGTTCCAGTGTGACCGGCCTCAGCATTCGGCCACAGACCTCCCCGATCGCCTTACCGACACCCGGGGAGCCGGTGAAGGAGACCTTGTCGACGTGTGGGTGGCTGACCAAGTATGCCCCGGTGGGTCCGCCGGCTGGGACGATGTTGAGGACCCCACCCGGCAGACCGACTGCCATCGCCGCCTCGGCGACCACCATGGCGTCCAGGACGGTTTCGGGGGCAGGCTTGAGGACG
The DNA here is from genome assembly GCF_005877055.1 of Citricoccus sp. SGAir0253. Lineage (NCBI taxonomy): Bacteria > Bacillati > Actinomycetota > Actinomycetes > Micrococcales > Micrococcaceae > Citricoccus > Citricoccus sp. SGAir0253. The sequence continues at coordinate 41,483 of NZ_CP039425.1, forward strand.
ATCGTGCACCCGGCGGCCAGAGCCGGTGCGAGCTTGAGGAAGGTGATGCTCTGGGGGACGTTCCACGGGACGATGGCGGCCACGACGCCGATCGGGTCATGCGTCACGAGAGCCTGCTTGCCCTTGAGCCCGGGCCGTAGGTCATCGACCTGGCCCACCACCAGGTCGCTGAAGTACCGCAAGAGCATGGCCGGGTTCGAGGTTTCCCATTTCTGGGAGAGGGCAATGGGCATGCCATTCTGCATCGTCACGCGCCGGGCGGTTTCCGACCCCCGGCCCTCCAACTCGTCGGCGAAGCGGCGCAGCACCTCGGCCCGTTGTGCGGCCGTCCACTGCGACCATCCCTGCGGGTCATCGAAGGCCGCGCGGGCGGCCTGGACGGCCCGGTCGATGTCCTGTTCCGTCCCTTCGGGCACCTGCCCGATGTATGCCTCCGTGGCGGGTGAATGGACTTCGATGCTGGAGGCCCCGTGCGGGGCCGTCCACTCCCCTCCGATGTAGAGCCGGTCGTATTCCATGGTTGCCATCAAGACTTCTTCCTCTCTGTATAGCTGTACAGCGCAGTGGCGCACGGTCTGGGCAGACCGCCAGGCGGGCGGTCACGGCGATACCCACAGGAGATGGACCTCGAGGTGCCGGTCGCGCGCTATTCGGCTCCCGGATCCGGGTCCGGCCTGCCGCCTGCGTGGACGCAGACGGGATCCAAGGGATCACCGGCGAAGTAACTGCCCATGAAGAGGAATTGCCCCTCTTCGGCCAACACGGCAGCCCATTGCCATCGCGGCGCAGGGTCGCCTTCAGGACTACCGTCGAGGGACAGCCGGGCAACCTCCATGCGCACCGGGGCATCGCCGTGCTCGTCGACCACGGCCGTCAGGATTCCCTGGCCGTCGTCACCGATGACGATCTCCGGGTCGGCGATGAGGACCGAGAGTGCCCCGAAATGTGCGCTCATCTGGACGCGGCCCCGGCAGCGGATGACCCCGGGACGGCCCGGTGCGGCTCCGGCCTGCGCGTGGCCGGGAAACACGAACTGTCCCTGTTCGCTGAGACCTGCACCGCCGCTGAGCCTGTACTCGTGGTCCGCCAGCCGTTCGAAGTACTCGCGGAATGACGTCCGAAGGCCCCACCGCACCACGACCGGACCTGCCAGGTTTGTGACCGCGGGGACGGGCTGGTGCATAACGTGTCTAGTCATCTCGCCTACTCGCTCGTGGAGAGTTGCCCGGGCAACCAAGTGACCAGGTCGGGGACGAAGATGAGCAACACCACAAAGCCCAGCGCAACGAGCGCAAACGGTGTCACGCCGGCGAAGATCGTCACCAGCGAGATGTTCTTGCCCTGGTTCACCTCGCGTTCCTGGGCGATGCGGTGGAGGACGAAGGCGAGGATCCCCAGCGGCGGGGTCACCATGCCGATTTCCACCATGATCACCAAGAACACGCCGAACCAGATCATGTCCACGCCCATTTCCATCAAGGGCAGTGCCAGGATCGGCACGGTGAGGAGGATGATGGCCATGGTGTCCATGAACATGCCCAGGAGCAGGTAGAGCAGGACCAGCACCAGCAGGACCGCGGTCGTGCTCAGCCCCAGCCCGACGATCTGGTCCGTTAGTCCATTGGCCAGCCGGCTCAGCGTCACCACTCGTGTCAGGGCGTGGACGCCGATCAGCAGCAGGAAGATCCCGGCGGTGGAGATCGCTGACACGCCGACCACGTCGATGCAGTAACGGTAGAACGATCTCCACGTCCTCGGCTCTCCCGGCCGGGTCGCCCAGCCGAGGACGATGGCAACAATGGCCCCGACCGCCGCCGACTCGGTCGGCGTGAACACGCCGGAGGCAATGCCACCGATGACAATCACCGCCACCACGGCCAGGGGAATGGCCCGCGAGAGCGCCTTGAACTTTTCCGACCAGGACACGGTCAGCCCGGTCCGGGGGGCAATGTCCGGGCGAATGATACCTACCAGGAAGATGTAGAGGCAGAAAGCCACGGCCAAGGCGATGCCGGGGATGATTCCGGCCATCAGCTGCGCTCCGACCGAGGTCTGGGCCGCCCCGGCGTAGACAACCAGCAGGACACTGGGGGGAATGATCTGGCCGAGGGTGCCGGCCATCGCGGTCGACCCGATAGCAAATCCTGGTCGATACCCCGCACGGATCATCTCCGGGACCGAGACCCGGCCCAGGGCATGTGTCAAAGCGATGGTCGAGCCACTCGACGCGGCCAGGCCGGCTCCAGAAACCGTGGTGGTCAAAGCCAGACCTCCCGGGACGTTGCCCAGCCAGGCCTTGGCCGCCTCGAAAGCCCGCCCGGTCATCCCCGACTTCCAGAGGGCGGTGCCCATGAGGATGAAGGTCGGGATGACGCTCAGCTGCCATGAGGCTGTGGGCTCATAAACGGACTGCTCCAAGGTGGAGGCCACCGCCGAGATCCCGCCCAGGGCATACAGGCCCAGCGCGCCGGCGCCGAGCATCGCCAGCCCGATGTGCACCCCTGCCAGCATCAGCACGAGCATCAGCAGGACCGTGAGGAGCCCGACCGTTTCCCGTTCCAGCCCCCCGAACAGCAGGGCACCAGCAATGGCCAGCGCACCTGCATACAACAGGGCCACCCAGATCCAGGAGCGGCTCCGCCCAGGAGTTGCGCCCCCGCCGGATCGCGATGTCGGGAGGGCATCCGCCGGTACGGTCCCGCCGCCCGCTGCAGGTCGCGCCGGGCCGGTTTCAAGCTGGGGTGAGGTGACATTCTCAAGCATGAATACTGCCTTCCATTGCGGTCCGGTGCGAATCGCCGTCTCCCAGGTCCTCGGTCACGGCCTCGTCCGTGAGTGCGAGCTGGAGAAGGCGCGCCAGCGACTGGACGGTCAGCCACGCCCACGCCACCACGATCGCAACCTTGATCGGCCACACGGCCAGCAGGCCCGAGCCCATGGGCACGGCCTCGCGCATCGCCGCGGAATCCACGGCCAGCAGCACGGAGCTCCAGGTCATCACCGCGGAGATCACGACCACCAGCACTTGAGCGCCGACGACCTGCACCTTCCAGGGACGACCCGACAGGCCGTCCTCGACCAGCGTCACCCGCATGTGCTCATTGCGCCGCTCGGTGATCGCCATGGCGAAGAGCACCGTCAGCGGCATCATCCACCCGCTCACGTACTCCGTCACACCGACCAGCGCGGTCCCGACAGTGTTTCTCAGGACGACATCGAGGGCGACCAACACCATCATGGCCACCAGGGCGACACTGGACACCACGAGCAGCGCGCGGCTTCCCCGCCCGACCGCCTCGGCCAACTTGACCACCGAGCCACCTCGGAGTGCTTGTCGTTTCATCATCGCTCCGTTCCGCCGTGGGGCCGTCGGCCTACGACGAGGCGCCGTTCGACCCAATGACACCGGTCAGCTCTTCATGCCAGGCCGGGAAATCCTCAACGGACTCGGTGGCGACCTCACCGGCGTCGGCCAGGGCCACGTCCTGCTCGACTAGGTCGGCCCACTTCGCCATGGCGGCGTCCAGGTCCTTCCCCAGCGCCTGGGGCTCCGCGACACCCTGCGGGGCCCGCTCGGTCCAGGAGCCACTGTGCTCTTCCTGGAATTCGCCCAGCGCCTGGTTCATCTCGGTGACGTCATGGGTGGTGATCCCCAGTTCCTCCCGCCGGTCGAAGAACTCCTGCTGTGCCTGGATGTCTGCCTGCGTCCGGTTGACCGTGTAGTCCGTCATGCTGGTCTGGAGGGCGTCCTGGGCCTCCGTCGGCAGGTCCTTCCACGTGTCCAGATCCATGAGCACCACCAGTCCCATGTTGGCGCTGAAGGACGCCGGGTAGTACTCCTTGGCGACTTCGTTGAGCCCGTAGTCGTTGTACATGAAGGGGGCGCCGATCTGGCAGTCGATCACGCCGCGCTGAAGGGCCTCATAGGTCTCGCCCTGGGCGACATTGACGACCGTCATGCCGAGGGCTTCGGCTTCGGCGGCCCACACCGGACCGGGGGCCCGGACGCGGATGCCCTGCAGATTGGTCTGCGAGTCGAGTTCCCTGCTGCAGAGCATGTCGTACTTGCCGGCCACGGAGGTAGAGGCTAGGAATTTGACGCCCTGGGCTTCGAATTCCTTCTGGGCAGCTTCGCTGTTGAACATTTCGTTCATCACGCCGACAACCTGCAGCTGGTTGTGCGGGTAGGAGTCCAGGGGCGCAGACCCCTTCTCGTTTATCCAGTTCGCCACCGGCAGGGCCTGCGGCTGGTAGGTCACCACGGTGTAGGTCACGTCCGAGACCCCGTCAGCCGTGCCAGCCAGGGCATCGTCGCTCGTCAGAAGCGAGCTGGTCCAGTAGGGCTCCACAACGAGCTTGCCGCCGGTTTGCTCGTCGAGGCTGGAGATCCATTCCTGAACGGACTTGCCAGCCGGCGAGGCGGCGGAGGTCAGGTCGCTGTAGGTCAACGTTTCGGCCGGCATGTCCTCCAGGGACTGGGCCGGCTGACCGGCCCCGGCACCCGCGGAGCCGCAGGAAGTCAGGGCGAGAAGGCCTAGGGCGGCACCGGAGGCGACCAGGTGGCGGGTGATATTGCGGGGCATGGGGTCCTCGAATCGATGGGGGAACCGGTTCACAACGGGCCGACGAGCACTCGGCCTTGCCAAGAAAAGTGTGTCACAGTAGAACTGTTGCTTGTGACTCGAGACACAATACACACGGGCCATGGGCGAATCAACAGCTTGCCGGGGACTCCGGGGCGACAGCAGTACGCCCGACCTGGCTTCCACCTGACACAGAACGAGGAGGAGTTGTGACCGCAACTCAGACCGAGCAGTTGGCCATCATCCCGGACGAGATCGCCCGCCGGATCGTCTTGCCGGCAGGACACCTGGATGAGCAGGCCCTCTTCGATGCGTACGCTTGGCTCCGGCGCGAAGCACCCCTGGGCAAGGCGGAGGTGGACGGCTATGACCCCCTGTGGCTGGTCACCAAGCACGCCGACATCCTCGAGATCGAACGCCAGCCCGAGCTCTTCACCAACGGCGGCGGCCCCGACGCCCCCGGCACGCACAACCCGATCCTCAATACCAAGGCGGGTGACGCGTGGACCATGAAGGTCAATGGCAACCTGCGCCCCCTGGAGTCCCTGCAGATGATGGACCCGCCGGAGCACACCATCATCCGGGACATCGCCCAAGGTTGGTTCCGTCCGGTGGAGCTCAAGAAGTGGAACGACCGCATCCGGCAACTCGCCACCAAGGTGATCTCCCGGCACCTGTCCCGGGCACCAACGAGATCGACTTCTCCCGAGACTTCGCCTGGTACTACCCCCTGCACGTCATCATGACGCTGTTCGGGGTCCGCGAGGAAGATGAGCCGCTGATCATGCGACTGGCCCATGAGCGCTTCGGGGTCAACGACCCGGAGAACCGCCCGGCGGGACAGTCCGTGGACCCGGCCACCCTGGCCGCTCGGCTGAACGTGGCGAACATCAAGGAATTCGAGGCGTACTACACCGGCCTGGTCAACAGTCTCCGGGAAGAGCCGCAGGACAACTTGGCCAGTCTCATCGCGAACGCCCGCCAGCCCGACGGCGAGTACTACCCCATGAAGACCTGCATCGGTTACTACATCGCCATCTCCGGGGCCGGGCACGACACAACGTCGACGACCGCGGCAACGATCTTCGAACAGCTGGCCAAGCACCCCGAACAGCTCCGGGCCGTCCAGGACGACCCCTCCCTGATCCCCACGCTCATCCAGGAAGGCCTGCGATGGACGTCGCCGGTGAAGCACTTCGTCCATCAAGCGGCCGTCGACTACACCCTGCGCGGTGCCGAGATCAAGAAGGGCGACCGGCTCATGCTGCTGTTCCAGTCGGCCAACCGCGACGAGGAGGTCTTCGAGGCACCCGACGAATTCCGCCACGACCGCAAGCCCAACCCGCACATCGCCTTCGGCAGTGGACCCCATTCGTGCCTCGGGCAGCCCCTGGCGCGTCTGGAACTGCGGATCCTGCTCGAAGAGCTCCTGCCCAGGGTCCGCAACATCGAGCTGCTCGAGGGCCGCAAGGTGCTCCAGACCAACTTCGTCGGCGGCGTGAAATCCCTGCCGGTCCGCTTCGAACTCGTCGACTGAGTCGGCGGTCTTGGCCGTGGGGGTCCCCGTCCGCGCTCACGAATGGAATGCCACTGCGGCCCTGGTTTTCACCTGCCTGCTCGGTGCCCTGGTGCAGACCATCATCGTTTCCGTCCAGGCGGACCTGCCCCGGCTCCTCGATGCCAGTCGCGAGGAAACCGCCTGGGCGATCACGGCCACCATCACGACGGGGTGCGCCGTTGCCCCCGTGGCCGGACGGCTCGGTGACCTCTACGGGCATCGCCGAGTGATCGTGTCGCTTCTGGGCGTTTTCGTGGTGGGCTCAGTGGTCTGTGGGGTGGCGGAGTCGGTCTGGTCACTGATCGTCGGGCGCGCGCTGCAGGGCGCGGCGGTCGGGGTGATCCCGGTGGCTACGTCCATGCTGCGAAATGTGGTGTCCGGCCCGCGCCTGCCGTTGGCCTTCGCCGTGGTGGCGGGAACCATGGGCGTCGGTTCTGCCTTCGGTATCCCCCTCGGCGCTGTGCTGGCCACCCATGTCGACTGGAGGGTCATGTTCTGGCTCTGCTGTGTCCTCGGGTTGGGGTGCGTGGTGTGGATCCGATGGGGAGTGCCCGTCGATGGGCCCCGGCCTGACGGCCGCTTCGACGTGGTGGGCGCCGCGGGAAGCAGCCTGGGCGCCGTGGCCGTGTTGGTGGGCTTGTCCGGGCTGCTGGTGCAGGGCTGGGATGCGCCATCGACCGTGGTGCCGGCAGCGGTAGGCCTGGCGGTGCTAGGGCTGACCGGCGTGCATCTCTGGTATCACCGGGCACCCCTCATCAACGTTCGACTGGCATTGCGCCCCCGGCTGTTGCTGACAAACGTTGCGTCCGCTGCGGTCAACTTCGGCATGATGAGCATGCTGGTGTTCTTCCCGCAACTGCTGGTCCTGCCACCGGTGGTTGGCGGTCTGGGGCTTGGGGCCGGAGCGGCCAGTGCGATCATGGCGGCCAGTGGACTGGCTCAACTGTGCGTCACCCCGCTCTCGGCACGGTTGAGCCGGTCGCTGGACCCGGGGCGAATCCTGGCCCTGGCGGCCCTGCTTCTGACGCTGGCACTCGTGCTGGGGGTCGCGGCCGGAGCTCAGCTGTGGGCCGTTGTCCTGGTGCTGATCGCCGGTGGGGCGGCCATCGGCATCGCCCTCGCCGCCGTCCCGTTGGTGATCCATGACGCGGTGTCCCCCTCGGACATCGCGACGGCTCACGGGCTCAACGCCCAGATCCGCATGTTCGGCACGGCCGCTGCCGCGGCCGCCATCGGTGCCGTCCTGGCATCCCAGACGATCGCGGGTGCGCCGACCCCGGCCGGCTTCATCTGGGCCGGGCTCACCGCCGCGGCTGCCACCGGGGTCGGGGCCGGCCTCGGGTTCCTGATCCCGCGCCAAGCTCCGGAAAAATTGCCCCACGCCTCTTGAACAACTGTCTATAAAAGGCCAGCATAGTGATCTGTGGAACACTTCCACAGTTTCGGCGTCGCGGTCTTGCATCCCTTGGTACGCCCGAGATTTCCTGTGACATGGAAGGACCTATTCATGACCACTCCCACTCTCTTCTCCCCAACGGGAGAAGCCGCCGCGGACCTGCGGCGGTATGGGTCCTACATCGACGGTGCGTGGACCACCGCCGAGGACCGCGACCTGGTGGACGTCACCAATCCGGCCACCGAAGAGGCCATCGCTCAAGTGGGCGTGGCTAGCGTGGAGGACGTGGACCGGGCCGTGCTGGCCGCCCGCCGGGCCCATGACGTGGACGGCTGGGGGCAGACCACGCCGGCCGAGCGGAAGGCCGTTCTCGTCCGGTTCGCAGAGATCATGGAACGGCGCAAGCACGAACTGGTCGACTTGAACATCGCCGAGTGCGGCTCGGTGCGGTGGTTCGCCGAGGCCGGCCAGGTGGGTGGGGCCATCGCCCACCTGCGATCCACCATCGATGCCATGGACACGTTCGACTGGGAGCGGTCCTCTCAGGTTCACTTCGGCAATGGCATCGGCCAGGGGCAGATCGTTCGGGAGAGCTACGGTGTTGCGGCCCTGATCAGTGCCTACAACTTCCCCCTGTGGCTCAACATGACGAAGCTGGCCCCGGCCCTGGCGGCTGGCTGCTCGGTCATCCTCAAGCCGGCCACCGTCACTCCGCTGGAGGGCCTCATCCTGGCCGAGATCGGCGAGGAGGCCGGTCTTCCGGCAGGGGCCCTCAACGTCATCGTCGGCGGGCGCGTCCCGACGCAAGCCCTGACGACCCATGACGGCGTGGACATGGTCAGCTTCACCGGCTCGGACGCGGTCGGCTCGGAGATCTACCAGCAGGCGGCCGCCTCCATCAAGAAGGTCGTGCTCGAGCTGGGCGGCAAGAGCGCGAACATCGTGCTCGAGGACGCCGACCTGGACGCCGTGGCCGCCCAGGTGGTGACCCACACCATCATCCAGGCAGGCCAGGGATGTTCGTTGCTGATGCGGACGCTGGTCCACCGGTCCCGGTACGACGAGCTGGTGGAGAAGGTCGCCGCCGGCCTGGCCGCCGTCACGGTCGGTGACCCCACGGATCCGGCCACCCAGATGGGCCCTTTGATCTCGGCGGCGCAACGGGACAAGGTGGAGAGCCTCATCGCCGACGGCGTCGCCTCCGGGGCTCGACTGGTCACCGGCGGGGGCCGCCCCGCCCGCCTGGACCGCGGGTACTTCGTGGAACCGACACTGTTCGCCGACGTGGACAACAGCATGCGCATCGCTCGGGAAGAGATCTTCGGTCCCGTGAATGTCGTGATCGGCTTCGACACGGACGACGAGGCCGTCAGCATCGCCAACGACAGCCCCTATGGGCTCTCGGGGGCCGTCAACACGGCCGATCCCCGGCGCGCCTATGACATCGCCCGTCGGCTGCGTACCGGCGCCGTGGTCCTCAACGGCGGCGGCGGGGCCTTCCCGGATATCAGCATGCCGTTCGGCGGCTACAAGGCGAGCGGCATCGGCCGCGAGTACGGCGAATGGGGGCTGGAGGAGTACCTGCAGACCAAGTCCATCGGCTGGGCAGCGGCGCGCTGATCCTGGTGGTACAGCCGTAGGCCGGCGACCTCGCCCGGGTGCGGCGAGACCGAAAGGTCTCGCCGCACCCGGGCGAGGCGCCGACCGCCTACGGCCAGAGCGTGGAGAACCGCGCCGGGGCGAGATCGGTGCCGGCCGGGTAGACGCCGTTGAACATCTCGACCCCGCTGTCGGCCAATTGCAGAGGCACCTCCACCAGCTCCCGGCCGGCCGCTAGCGGGCGCTCGGCTGACCACCCGATGAGCTCTCGACGGGTGGTGTCGGGCCAAGACATCAGGTCGACGACACTGAGTTCCGTACCCGCGGCGCTGAGCTCCAGCCATGGATCCATGAGGATCAACAGCAGCATTCCGCCGTGGGCCTTCAAGCGCACCTGCCCGCCGAACTTGAGTCGGACACCGCCCTGGAGAAGGGCCTCGCGGGCCGTGAGGGGAAAGAGGAATGACCGCGAACCCGTATCGTGTCGCGCGCCGTCCCGGGCATCAATCGAAAAGTCCTCGATAGTGTCCAAGTACTGCAGGAAGCTGGCCTTGATGCTCCAACTGAGGCACTGGGCCGATTCCTCGGCAAGGGCGTCCTGCCTCGCGGTGGTGTTGGTCATGGCGTCGCGGCGTCCAGCTGGCGCAACCGGGGCGTCTTCCACGGATCGCTCGAGAAGTGGTCGCTGGACTGCTCCACCGCTTCGACGTCCCCCTGCCGCAGCGCATCGATCAGCGCCCGATGCTTGGTCTTCCACGTGTCCAGTGGTAGCTGCTCGAGCCAGTCCAGGGACTGGAGCCGGCACAGGCGGAACTCGTCGAGCATGTCAGCGAAGGCCTTGCTCAACCGGGGGCTGCCGGCCATGTCGACTACGGCTTGGTGGAAGTCGCAGTCCGCTTGGATCCGCACGGACCACGGTTCACCCTCGGGCATGCTCAGGATGCGTTCGATCGCCTCGTCGACGGCGGGCCCGGGCTTGGTCCCCGCCTTGAGGGCCGCCCGATAGGCCGATGCTTCCAGGCTCTCGCGGAGCAAGAGGATGTCGGTGTACTCCTCCCGGTCGAAGACCGGGACGGACCACCCCCGGTTCTCCCGGTACCGGAGCAGTCCCACGTTCTCCAGCCGCGACATCGCCGCACGAAGGGTATGCCTGGACACCTCCAGCTTTTTGGCCAGCGGAGCTTCCTTGATCCTCTCCCCCGGCGGAATGCTCCCGGCGAAAATGTCCTCCCGCAACCGGGCCTCGAGGGCGTCGACGACCGAGACGGTGTGGAGCCTCCCGGCATCCCGTACCGGTGTCCGCTCGATGGTCATAGTGGCCCCCGCCCCGCTCGACACTGCTCAATGCTTTCTTGTGCTACAGCTCTACAGTAGACCCCGCAGGGCATCTCAGTCAGGTTGGCGGGTTCCGCGATCGCAAGCCGCCTCACTCTCGGTCCTCCCGGAGCGCACTGATCCGGGCGCCCAGCGATTGAAGGACGAGCCGCCGGTCGCTGACGGCATTCACCACCCGAGCACCCGCCCCGATCCACCGGTCGAAGTCCTGACGCGCGTCCTCCAGGGTGGAGCCACGGTAGAGGGTGGCGAAGAGCGGTACCGAAGCCCTGCGGGCCGCGTCGACGATCCGGTCGATCTCCCGGGCCACTTCCGGGGCGCTATTGTCCCCGAAATGCCCCATCTCGTGGGCCAAGTCGAAGCTGCCCAGGAAAAGTGCATCGATGCCCTCTACGGAGAGGATCTCTTCCAGTGCGTCGACGCCCTCCTGGCTCTCCACGGCCACGGCCACGAACACGTTCTCGTCGGACCACTGCGCGAATTCCCGCCAGTCCGCGGTGAGGTGCCCGGCCGCGCGCACGCTCGGGCAGGCGCCCCGAGCCCCCTGCCCGCGGTTGCGCGTGTAGCGGGCCGCGCTCACGGCGGCGCGTGCCTGCCCGGGCGTGGCGACATGCGGCACGACGATGCCCAGGGCGCCGGCATCGAGGACCCGCTTGATCCATACCTCCTCGTTGGCCGGCACCCGCACCAGCGGCGTCAGGCCCACGGCCTCGGCCGCACGGATCATCGACACCACGGCATCGGTTCCGAAGGAGCCGTGCTCCCAGTCGATCATGACGTGGTCATAACCGGCCAGGCCCACCATCTCCACCAGTTCCGGGCTATTGGTCTGCACGTTCACCCCCACGGACGTCCCACCCTGGCGCAGGGCCCGCAACACGGCATTGGTTCGGCCCCGCTCACGCATGACCGACCCCCACGGCGTGGGCGCGTCGACGGGAGGCAATGCGGTGGGCCACAATCCGGCCGAACACCGCGCCCTTACCCAGGGAGGTACCCGTCATGTACGCGGCCCCGTGGAATCCCCCCGTCACCTCCCCGACGGCGTAGAGGCCCTCGATGACCTCGCCGGCGACGTCCGTGACCTCGCCATGGGGGGTGATGGTCAGCCCTCCGTAGGTAGTCGTCATCAGCGTCTTGGATGGGTAGGCGTAGAAGGGTGCCTTCGCCACGGGCACCAGGGCACCGACGCCATTGCACAGGTGCGTCCGCCCCACCTCATCGGGACGGCCATCGGCAATGCCGCCGTTGTACCGAGCGACGGTGTCCAGCAGTGCCTCCGGTGGAATGGACGCCATGCCCGCCAGGTCCTCCAGTGTGTCGGCCCTCCACAAGTGCCCGAGCTCTTCCAGCGTGTCCATGTCCTTCAGGGCAACACCCCGGTGCGATTTGGCCCGGACCTCCGCATCGAAGATCTGGAAGGCCACGGAACCGGGTTGGGCGAGCACGGCAGAGCCCAGGGTCTTGTAATCCAGCGACTCGTCGATGAAGCGCTGGCCGTGGGCGTTGACGATGATGCCGCCCATATAGAAGGACGTCAGCAGTTCCTGCCGGTCGTCCCGCGTGTCGGGATGGGAACCGAAGGTGCCGGAGATCGAAGACATGTCCGCCAGGCCGGCGCCCAACCGCCAGCCCATGAGGAGCCCGTCGCCGGTGTTGCCCAAGCCGCCGTAGGGGATGCCGTCCAATTGCTCGGGAGCGAAGACCCGGAGCAACTCGCGAGAACGCGAGAACCCGCCGGCGGCGATGACAATGCCCTCCCGGGCATCGAGCAAGAAGTGCCCCTCCGGTCCTTCAACCTCGACGGCGCTCACCCGCTGCGACTCATCGCGCCGTAGCCATCGAGCCCGGTGGCCGAACAGGGCCCGGCCGCCAGCGTCCAGGAAACTGGCGTACAGCCCCTCGAGGACCTCCCGGATCCTGGTGCTGTGGCCGCGTTGGACCGACTGGCCCGAGCTGATCTCGACCTCACCGAATTCGACCCCGTGATCCTTCAACCAGTCGTAGGTGGACAACTGGTGCTCCAGATAGGCGTCCACCAGGCGCGGGTCGTTGCGGTGCGCGCCGACGTTCATCAGGTCCTGGCGGAACTGGTCGAGTGAGTCCGCCACACCCTCCGCCTCCTGCTCCTGGGTTCCGGCGAAGGCGAACCATCCGCCGCTCATGGCGGAGGACCCGCCGATGGCGTCCATCTTCTCGAGGAGCACGACGTCCAGCCCCGATTCCGCAGCCGCGGTCGCGGCGGTGAGACCGGCGATGCCCGCCCCGATGACCACCAGGTCACACTCGTGGTTCACAGTCATGGCTTCTAGACATCCTTTCTGAAGGGTACGGGGAACTGGGCGCCCCACCGTGGGGCACCCCGGGTTCAGGGGGCCGGCGCTCCTCTGGGGCGCCGTCGCACTGAGAACACGAGGGGGATGAGGGAGGACAGCAGGCCTGCCACCAGCAGACCCCACCAAGCGGCGGGGTAACCGAGCTCGTCGACCGTCGCACCGAAGAGGACAGGTCCCCCGGCGAATCCGAGGAACGTGCTGGCGGTGACCACCCCGGAGACGAGGCCTACCCGTTCGGGTGGGAAGTACCGCAGAACGGCCGAGGACAGTACTACGGGCACCAAAGCGAACCCGGCACCGCAAAGCACCGCACCCGCCCAATAGGCCCACAAGGAATGGGCGCCCATGGACAGCAAAACCGCCCCACTGCTGGCCGCCAGGGCCAGGCCCAGCGCGACCATGAGGGTGAGCAGGTTGGTAAACCGATCGGCAACGAATCCCCAGCCGAACCGCGCGGCGAATCCAGCCACCCCCAAGGCCATGACGGCCAGCGATGCGACCGGAAGATCCAGCCCCAGCTCCTCAAGCCCGGTGGGCGGCAGGCCGAAGAGAACGGCCTGGAAACACACCCCGGTGAGCATTCCGTAGCCAAACATCATGGGTGTGAGGTGACGGGGACGGGCTGTGGCGGTCGCGCCGACAGAAGAGCGGGCCGGCCTGGTGGCGTCGGCGAGCGGACCGGTCGCCGTGCGCAGTGCCAGTACTGACGGCACCAGGAGCACCAAGACCCCCAGCGCGCCCGCCAACATGCCCTGGCGCCACCCCACGGAGGCTGCGGCCAGGGGTAAGGCCAGCCCCGCAGCCATCTGGGCGACCTGAACGCCTATCTGTTTGGTGGCGATCAAGCGTCCGCGGTGATCCACGTGGACGTAACGGGCCACTAGACCATTGGTGACCGAGGTGGACAGGGCCAATGCCGCGCCGCCGGTCGCCGCCGCCAGCAACAGTCCCGCCATGGACTGCGAGAGTCCTACCCCGCCAGCCCCAGCGCCGCGCAACCGTAGGTCGCGGCCACTCCCGTCTCGGGCGTCATGCGGTCCGCCAACCGACCGAGCGGTACGGAGCCCGCCGCCGTCGACAGGAAGACCGCCACCGCGAAGAGCCCGAGCCCGGCCATGGAGAGGCCGAGGTCGGCCCGGATGAGCGGGCCCAACGCGCTGACCCCGGAGGTCATCAACGCGGCCACCCCCATGGCGGACATCAGGGCGGCAGGGAAGGTGGCGCCGTGGAAGGACCACTGTCGCCGTCCGAAGCGGCCCTGGCCGGGAGAGCTCAAGTCAGCCGAACACCCCGCCATTGACATCAATGACCGCGCCGGTGATGAAGCTCGAGTCATCGGACGCCAAGAACGAGATGGTCGAGGCGAGTTCCTCCGGTCGACCCACACGGCGCAGCGGCACCGACTGGGCAAAGGCCTCGTGCAGATTCTGGGACGAGTCCAGCCCACTGACGTCAGACAATGGCGTCCGGATGCGTCCCGGGGCCACGGTGTTGGCTGTCACCCCCTCAGGCCCGCACTCACCGGCCAGGGTGCGGGTGAAGGCGATGACGGCGGCCTTGCTCGCCGAATAATGGGCACCGCTGATCGGCATGTACATCCGACCCGCGCGGGAGGCGACGTTGACAATCCTGCCCCATCCGCGCGCCCTCATGGGGCCCATGGCCCACTGGGACAGCAGGAAGGTCGCCGTGAGGTTCACGGCCATGACCTGGTTCCACTGCTCCAACGAAATCTCGTCGATGGGGACGTGGCTGCCGTCGGGGCGTTTGGGATGGATGCCGGCGTTGTTGACCAGGATGTCGACGGAGTCGTAGGTTTCCGCCATCCGGCGAGTGACACGTCCGATGTCGTCCATCGAGCTCAGGTCGGCGATCTCGGCATAGACGGGGGCCTCACCGGTGGACAGGTCCCGGGCGATATCCCCAGCCTGATCCGAACGATCGAGGATGACCACGGCGTGCCCATCTTGGTGCAATCGCTGGACGGTCGCCAGGCCAATGCCGCTGGCCCCGCCGGTCACCACGGCGGTCTTCCCGGTCCGCGGTCCGGTTATCTCCATCATGTTCCTCAGTCCCGTCTCCCTGGCACCGGTCACTCGGTGACGGCGATGGCTTTGGCCGGGCAGGCGCCGACAGCGCGGCGGACAGCCTCGTGCTGGCTTGCGTCCGGACGCTCCGACAGCAGGATCACCACCCCGTCCTCGTCGCGCTGGTCAAAGACCTCCATGGCCTCCATGACGCAGGCTCCGGCGGCAATGCACTTCTCCGTATCCACGGTCACTCTCATGGCACTCTCCTCTGTCCTTCTGAACTTTCTGTACTGTCACTGTTCGATGGTCTGGGTTTCCGCGGCCCGCAGCTCACGGCGGAACGGGATCAGGTGTTTGGCGGCGTTCTTCCCGATGACGGCGTCCAGCTTGCCGCCACGCTTCAACGTGGCCACGAGGCGGTTGGCCTCTGGGTCGTCGAGGACGATCTCCACCTCGGCGTCGGCATGGATGTAGCCGTAGGCCTGCCACTTCTCGTCGTACTGGTCGGTCCAGAAGAACGGCGGGTCCAAGGCCGGCACGGCATCTCCGGTCAGGACGGACGCCACCACCTGGGCCTGCTCCCCCGCACTGAGCCGGTGCTCGATCCGCCGGTTCTCCCCCAACCGGGGATGATGCCAATTGGACACATCGCCGACCGCGTAGACATCCTCGGCGGCCCGTCCCACGTGGTCACACACGACGCCGTTGGCGAGCTCCAGGCCCGCGCCCTCGAGCCAGCCCACCGCGGGGATGGTGCCGATGCCCACGAGGGCAGCGTCGGCACGCAGCGTCTGACCCTGCGACAGGGTCACCGAGGTGATCTCACCGTTCTCAACGTGCCATTGATCGACGACCTGGCCGAAGTGGAAGCGCACACCGCGGTCCACATGGGTGTCATGGATGCGCTCAGCCAGTTCCGCCGGGAACTTGCCCATCAGCGCGCTCGGGGCCGGTTCTACGACGTCTACGACGCAGCCCTTGGAGATGGCCGTGGCCGCGACCTCCAGGCCGATGAAGCCGGCCCCGACAACCAGCAGGTGGTTGCCGTCCACCAAGGCCCCGCGAAGTTTCAGTGCATCCTGATAGTCGCGGAGCGTGGAGACGCCACCGATCCCCTCGGCTGCGGGGAGCTGGCGTGCCTCGACACCGGTGGCGATGACCAGCGTGTCGTAAGGCACCGCCTCGCCATCGGACAGTTGGACCACCTTGTCCTGGAGGTCCAGGCCAACGGCGCGAACCCCGAGACGCAGATCGATGTTTCGCGCCGCGCAGGCATCCGCGGAGGCCAGCTCGACGAAATCGAACTCCCTGTCCCCGCCAGCAACTGCTTGGACAACGGGGGGCGGTCATACGGCGGGTGGGTCTCCGCACCCAGTAGGGTGATCTGGCCGGCCCAGTTCCGGTCGCGCAGCCCTTCCGCCACGGCGAGGCCGGCGGCGCCGGCTCCGACAATGACAATCCGGTTGTTCGTCATGGTTATTCCTTCTCCAGGGTCCAGGTGACCTTCAGGGTCTTGGGTCCGCGCATCAGCATTCGCTCACGCCAATTCGCGGGCTGGTCAACGGCCTCGAAGCTCGCGAAACGATTCAGCACCGCGTCGAGCACCTCACGGATCTCCATGCGGGCCAGCTGGTTGCCGGGGCAGGCATGGGAGCCGAAACCGAAGCGCAAGTGGGCGGGTTCGTCGCGACCGAAGTCCAGTGTGTGGGGGTCGCTGTAGACGCGCTCATCGAAGTTCGCGGGATGGACCACCGGATGGATCCCGTCGTCCTTCTTCACCACGACGCCGCCAATCTCCACGTCCTCCGTGGCGATCCGCACCCGGGTTCCGGTGCCCGCGGGGACCACACGCAAGAACTCCTCGATGGCCCGGGGCAGCACGTCCCGGTTCTCCTTGAGGTACCGAAAGCGCTCAGGGTCGTGGGCAAGCCAGTACAGGATGCCGCCGATGATCGACGCGGTTGAATCATGGCCGGCCGTCAGGAGCACGAAACCGACGCCGCCAAGCTCCTCGTCGTCCCAGATCCCACCGTCCATGTCGCCCAGCAACGCACTGATCAGATCTTCACCGGGCTCCGCACGCTTACGCGCGACCAAGTGGTCGAAATACTCATTGACCTTCATGATGTGCGCATTGGCCTGCTCTTCAGTGGTGATGCGCCCGTTCATGTGGTCCAGTGCAGCCTCGAGGAAGATGTCGGTCTCGTCCTCCGGAACCCCGAGCAGCTTGGAGATCACCGCCAGGGGAACATGCTCCACGAACTGGGTGATCAAGTCCGCCCCTTGGCCCCCGGCGATGAAGTCATCAAGGAAGCCCTCGATTAGGGTCCGTGATTCATCCCGCATGCCCATGACCCGACGGGCGGAGAGGTGACGGGCCAGTACGCGTCGACGGGCGATCTGCTCCGGGCCGTCCATCTTGTCGAACGCCATCCGGAAGGGCGGCTTGTGCCCCTCATTGAACCGGAGCCGGGGGTAGTCGTTGCCGCGGTGCTTCCAGACCACGAAGCGCTCATCGCTCATGACCTGCTGAACCTCGTCGTACCCAATGGCGATCCACGCCCGTCCCTTGCCGAAGGGCATGAGCGCCGGCACCACCGGACCGTGCTCGTGGCGCAGGGTCTCGAGGTCGGTCTCCAACTCGGAGGCCACAATCAAGTCCTGACGGGACTGCATGGGATAGGGCACCGGGAGGGTGGTGACCTTGGTTTTGACGGCCTGGTCGGACATGGTCGCCCTTTCGCTCGTGGGTTGAACTGTGTAACAGTTGAGCACAGTCCTTTATGTGATGCAAGCCTCAAAGAGAAGCGCACGCCCACCGACCCAGGAGACCCCATGACCACACTTCGAGAACGCCTCCGCGACGGCGGCGTCATCGCCCCGGGGGCCCACGACGCCCTGACGACCGTCCTGGCCCAGCGGGCCGGCTTCGACACCACCTACCTGTCCGGCTTCGCCTTCGAGGCGACCCAGCTGGGGGCACCGGACATGGCCGTCGCCACGATGAGCGAACTGGTCTCTCATGTGGCTCGCATCGTGTCCGCTACCGGAGCCGACGTGATTTGCGACATCGACACCGGCTTCGGCGGACCGAACAGCCTGCACCGCTCCGTGCGGGAATTCGCGCGAGCCGGAGCCGCCGCAGTGCAGATCGAGGATCAGGCCGAGCCGAAGCGGTGTCCATTCCTGTCGGGTCGGCGGGTCGTGGGGCGTGAGGCCGCTGCGGCTCGCATCCGCATCGCCGTTGAAGCCCGACGGGGCAGCGACCTGATGATCATCGCCCGCACCGACGCCGACGAGATCTCCACCGATGAAGTCATTGAGCGCTGCCAGCGCTTTTCTGCGGAAGGGGCCGACCTGGTGCTTCCGATGGTCAGAAATCTGGACGGGCGGCCCATCACCGGCCGGACACCGCAGGAGCGAATGGCCCTCTACGAGGACCTCGCCAGCCGGATTGGCAGCCCGATGGCCACGCTGGATCCGCCGCCGGGATTCACCGCCCAGGATCTCTTCGACGTCGGAGTCAGCCTGGTGATCCTGCCGCTGGCCTCCCTGGAGGCGGCCACGAGTGCCACGGCGGACTATTTTGAGGCACTGCGCGCCTCCGGCTCATCGGACGGTTACGCTACGGCGCACCCGGCGCGGCTGCCGGCGAACCTGGAGATGATGGAGGCGCTAGGCGTGGAGGAGTACCTGGCCCGGGACGCCCTCGTGCCCGAAGCTCATGCCTAACGGAGCCGATACATCCACTCGGGCAACAGGTCGACGAGATGTCGGGTGACGTCGTCCTCGCTCGCCTCGATCCGGCCCAGGACCCACTCGGAGATTAACGTGGCCCATCCCCCCGCCATGAACAGGGATGCCATTTGCGCGTTGACGCCATCCGGGGTCTGGGCGTCGCCGACGATGTGTCGGTGCAGTTCATCCGCCAAGGCCTCCACCAGCGGGTGAGTGCTCTGCAGGGAGGTTGGTAGAGCGAAAACCGCGGCGTAGAAGGTCCGGTATTCCGCATAGTGGGCGACCACCATCCGCATGGCCTGGGCAATGCTCTCTCGCCGGGACAAGAACGCCTCGTCGGGATCGTGGTGTGCCCGCTCGCGTTCCCATCCGGCGATGTCGTGGACGATCGTCGTCTGCAGCTCACCGGCCAGCTCTTCGAGGCCGCTGTAGTGCGTGTAAAAGGTGCCACGGCTGATCCCGGCCTCACGCACCAGGGCGCTGACGGTGACATCGGCATCCCGCTGCGCCATCCGGCCAAGGGCGTCGATCATCCCCTGGCGGGTCCGCAACGCCCGCGCATCCGTCGAGTCACGCAGTACCACGCGCCGCGCGCTGATATTGGCGGAACCGCTCTGGGCTGTCACCCCTCCAGACTAGCCGCCCGGTTTGTTGACACCTGTTCATTAATGGTGGACGCTGTGACCCGAAACACGTCAACGGAAGGATGGCTGGATGCCATGACCCACTTGCCACGTCAGTTCGACTTCATCGTCGTCGGGGCCGGATCCGCCGGATCCGTCGTTGCCTCCCGGCTCTCCGAGGATCCCCGCAACCAAGTCCTCCTGCTCGAGGCGGGGCCGGAGGACAAGAGCCTGTGGTCCCGGATCCCGCTGGGTTTCGCGAAGATCATCTTTAACCACCGGTACACGTCCTGGGACTATCAGACGGAGCCCGAAAAGCACCTGAAGGGGCGCCGGTACGCGCTGCCGTACGGGCGAATGGTGGGCGGCTCCAGCGCCATCAACGGCCTGGTGCATGTGCGCGGGACGAAGAGCGACTACCGGGCCTGGGTGGACGCGGGCGCCGACGGCTGGGCGTGGGAGGACGTCCTACCCTTCCACCGGCGCTACGAGGCCGACCACCGCGGGGAATCGGCGGTCCACGGGGGCAACGGTCCCATCGGGATCGAGCGTGCCCGCTGGAAGAATCCTCTGGCCGACGCCTACATCGACGCAGCCTCACGGGTGCTCGGCACCGGCAAGCACGTGGACTTCAACTCGGGTGAGCCGGAAGGCTCCGGCTACTGGGACTTGGCGACCCGCCGCGGCGTCCGGACCTCGACCTCCCAGACGTTCCTGAAGGACGCGCGCAAGCGTAAGAACCTGACCGTCGTGACCGAGGCGAACGTCACCAAGGTGACGTTCGAGGGTAAGCGGGCGACCGGCGTCGTCTACCGCAAGGACGGCCAGGAATTCAAGGTAACGGCATCCCGCGAGATCGTCCTGAGCGCGGGCGCGCTACGCACCCCGCACCTGCTGCAGCTCTCCGGTATCGGACCGGCCGCCCTGCTGAAGCAACACGGCATTGAGGTAGTGCACGAACTGAAGGGCGTGGGCGAGGGACTCATGGACCACGTCCAGGTGGGCCGCAAGTTCGTCACGAACAGCAAAGACACGTTCAACAAGGTGATGCGCAGCCCGGTGCAGCAGGGCCTCAATGGGATTCGGTATTTCGCCGGCGACCGCACCGGTCCCCTGACGATCGGTGCCTCCCTGGCCGGTTCCTACCTCAAGACGGACGCCTCCGCCGAGGACCCCGACCTGCAATTGCACTTCCTGCCGTTCATGCCCGGGGACAAGGGGTGGGACCTGGCCGACTTCTCCGGCTTCCGGCTGGGCATGTACCAGGGACGGCCGAAGAGCCGGGGACATGTGCGATTGACGTCACCTAACCCGGAAGACAGCCCCGAGTACGTGTTCAATCACCTCGCCGAAGAGGAAGACCGCCGCGTGCTGCTGGCGGGCATGCGGATCGCGCAGAAGATCGCCGCTGCCATGCCGGCCGAGTTTGGGGTCAAGGAAATCGCCCCCGGTCCCGAGGGTGACTCGGACGCGGGCCTGATGGACTACATCCAAGACAACGGTGACACGGCGTTCCACTACGCCGGATCGGCCAGGATGGGCCAGGACGAATTGTCCGTGGTGGATCCCGAACTGCGCGTCCATGGGGTCCAGGGCCTGCGCGTGGTCGATGCCTCCGTGATGCCCGGTCAGATGACGGCGAACATCCACGCCGCCGTGCTGATGATCGGTGAACGGGGGGCGGAGTTCATCAAGAACTCCTAGAGCGCCCGGACGGTCAGCAAGGGGCGGACCGACGCCGCGCAGCGTCGGTCCGCCCGTGGTCGCGGCAGGCATTGTTCCGCGTCTGATACCGCATCGGGGTTTTAGGCAAAGCCCTACCGTGAGGCTCGCTGTTCGTAGTAGTCCATGGAGGCGGTGACGTCCTGGCCGTAGGACTGGGTGCTGTAGTGCTGGAGCTCGACCAGGGCCGGGGGCAGCCCGGACGTGGAGAGCACCGCCCGGCCCCGGGGCAGGGCGGCCAGGTCGTTGACGTCCAAGAGGCGTTCGCGCTGGATGGCGGTGGACACGGACCGGCCGCCCTTCTGGGTGGAGGTGGTGCGGCGGGTGACGTCGTGGTCGCCGATGAGCTGGGACAAGAACGGCAGGAACGCCGAGTCGGAGAGTCCGGAGCCGGCGACGCGGATGTTCGCGGCACTCCAGAGTTTCTTCATGCCTTTCTCGCCGAAGGCTTCCAGGCCTTGGTCCCAGCCCTGGAAGAAGGAGGACAGCACGATCCCGCGGGAGCCGTAGTGGGAGTACACGTCGGGCAGCTGCCGCCACCGGACGACGTTGGCGACCTCGTCGAGGACCCCGGTCATCGGTGGGGAGAGTCGGCCGCCGGGTTGGCGGGCGGCGATTTCCTCGGCCTCGGTGAGCACGGCCACGGCCAGGGCGCCGGCGATGGCGCGGGTGGACCCGGCGCCTTCCTTGGAGATCAGGTACAGGGTGTCCGTGGAGGTGGCGAAGCGCTTGGGGTCGAACTCGGCGCGGCCGAGGACCCCGGTGTCCCGCACCCAGGGCACCACCCGGTCGTAGGACAGCACGTTGACCCAGGGGCGCATGGTCCCGTAGACGCCGTCACGCTGCTTCGGGGTCAGCTGCTGGATCTTGGCCAGGGACGCGGCCACCGCGTCCTGGCCGTGCTCGAGCAACAGGTCCCGGGGGGTCTTGTCCTCGGGGGCCTGGGCCCAGGCGAACACGTCCGTGATGGGCCGGTCAGCGAGAGTCGCTATCTATAGCGTCCTGGTTCGTCGGAGCACGTTTTCAGCGTGGCGGATCAGTGGATCGTCGACCATGGTCCCGCGGAAGCTTGCTGCCCCACGTGATTCGTTGACTGCTGCAAGCAGCTCGCGTGCGTACCGTATCTCCTCCGGGGTGGGCGCGTATGCTTCCCGAACGATCTCGCACTGTGTCGGGTGGATACATGCTTTGAGGGTGAAGCCGCTGCCGGAAGCGTCGCGTGCTTCTTCGGCGAGGCCTACAGTGTCGGAATAGTTCGTATAGATCGAGTCGATGCTGGCCTTTCCGCAAGCAGCGGCATGCAACAGGACTGTGCCTCGGGCCGCCCGCGCCACATCGCGATAGCGGCCGTCCGGCAAGCGGGACGATAAGCCGCCGATGGAGGCAAGGAGGTCTTCGGCGCCCCACATCATGGCCACAACGGCGGGATGACGTGCGATGTCTAAGGACCGGGCCACTCCGGCGGCCGACTCGCAGAGTGCGACGACCGCGACTTCAGGCAGCTCAGCGATAAGGCGGTCGACATCCTCCGGGGACTCGGTTTTTGGCAACATCACTGCCCGCACGGGCGTGGATCGGAGGGTCTCCATGTCGTCGACGAAGAAATCACTCGATGGGGAGTTGACGCGCACGATGAAGCGCACCGGGTCTGTCGTCAGGATGGAGTGATTCCTCGGGTCCTCGCACCATTCGCGCAGGTGGTCGCGGGCCGCTTGCTTTTGTTCGGGGGTGACAGCGTCTTCGAGGTCGACAATCACCGAGTCGGCCCGTTCCAGTGCCTTGCGATAGCGGTCGGGTCGGTCGGCGGGGCAGAACAGAATGGCTGGGCCGGCGAGAGCGCTCTTCGAGGGGATCACGGGGTCGCCCCCAAGGATTCGTACTCTTGCCGGTCGGTCGGGCGGTTGGAAGCCGGCGCGTGGGTCGACTGCCACATGAGGGTGTTGCGTGTACACCGGGCCACGACAGTGCCGTCTTGATTCCTCATCGTGTGGGCAAAAGTGACGATGCCTTGACCTGGGCGGGATGCTGAGGGGCGCTTGCCCTTGATGAGAGTCTCAGCGTAGAGGGTGTCGCCTACGTATACCGGGGCGGGGAACTCGACGGTGTCAAACCCTAGGTTGGCAACGATTGTCCCTTGCGTCAGCTGGGCCACCGACAGTCCCACAAGGGTGGAGAGGGTCATCATCGAGTTGACCAGCGGTTGGCCGAACGACTGCGCTGAGGACCAGTGGGCGTCCAGGTGCAGGGACTGTGTATTCATGGTGGTGGTGGTGAACAGGATGTTGTCCGCCTCGGAGATGGTTCGTCCGGGTGAGTGGTAATAGGTAGCTCCTACCTCGAACTCCTCCAGGTAGAGTCCTCGCTGCTCTAGCCTGTCGGCGCTTCTTGGCTCCAAGCGGTCATTCATTCTCGGTTCCCTTCCCTGCTGCTCTGCTGACGGACATGCTGCGAAACGTGGTTGACATCACAATCGCCTCGTCCATAGTGTTGCATATACGAACCCACTGACGCATATGCGGAAGCGAGACATTATGGACAGCAGGTCCACGACGACTACGTCGAGAAGAATCCGCTCTCGGCCAGCGGCTGTGACCGGTCTCCTTGTGGGAGCGCTGGCGCTTACGGCCTGTGCTCCGGAAGGTGCCCTGGTCTCTCAGGAGGCCACGCGGGCGGATACATCCATCCGCTTGGCAGATTCCTACTCGACCGCTCATCCTTTCGCCCGGCATGGGGTGAGCGTGTTCCTGGAGGAGATGGAGGCTGCTGGCTTTGACGTCTCCTACTTCCCCTCCGGACAGATGGGGAACGCTCAGGACTTGGCTGCGCTTGTCAAGACGGAGGTACTAGACATCGGGCCGGCGAGTGCGGCGTATTTAGAGGATCAGTTCCCGCTGTCCAGCGTGTCTGACCTGCCCAGCATGACTGATGATGCGTGCGTGGCGGCCAACGCCATGATGGATCTGCTCGGAGAAGGCGGCATCCTGTACGAGGCGGAGTATAAGCGTCAGGATCTACGACCCTTGTGGGTCTCGATCATTCCCGGGTACGAGGTTATGACCGCCTCAACGCAGGTATCCACTCCTGATGACGTACACGGGCTGGTGATGCGCTCCTCGGGTGGAGCGTTCGACGTGACGATGGAGGCCATCGGGGCGACGGCGGTCAGCATGTCCGCCGGCGACACCTATGAGGCCATGACCCGCGGCACGATCGATGGGACGCCCATGCCATATGTCAGCGTTGCGTCCTACAGCTTGGAAGAGGTCACCGGATACAGCACCGAGGGGCTGAATCTGGGTTCGGTGGGCATCCCCTATGTCATCTCCGAGGAAACCTGGGATGCATTATCACCAGAAGAGCAGGCGTCGGTTCGCCGAGCCAGCGCGACCGCCAATCAATCACTGTGCGAGGGGCTGAATGAAGAGCGCGAGACCGCCCGGAAGCAGATGTCGGACGCCGGAGTCTCGTTCACCCGCATCGAGGGAAATGACGCCGATGCATGGGATGCCGTCTTGGCCGATGTCCGCGTCACTTGGGCTCGCAGCTTGGACAAAGTCGACCTGCCCGGCAGCCAGGTGCTGCGGGCCTACGAAGAGGCGGTGAAGCGCCATGAGCAGTGAAGCGTCCACCATGAGCAGGGAAGTGCTCTCCGAATCACCACGCCCCCGAGGGGTGCTGGATCGGATCTATGCCGGGGTCGCGAAGGGATCGCAGTATGTCGCCTTCGCGGCGCTCTTGGTCATGATGTTCGTGATGGTGGCTGAGGTGCTTATGCGGTACTTCGTGGGAGAGCCGCTCGGATGGAATATCTCCTTGATTGAAAAAATCCTGTTGCCGGGTCTGGTATTCCTCGGCTTGCCGTGGGCCTATTCCGTCGGGGCTCACGTGGCTGCCGAACTGGTCTATGACCGGTTGCCGTCTGGGGTCCAGCGCGTCCTGGATTGGGCGGCCCGGGTCCTGCTGGTGGTGTGTGTGGTCGCTTTGGCCTATGCCGGAATGCTGGCCGCCGCGGAGGCTTTCGCGCTTGGTAGTGCTCCCCCGCCGCTCTCATCACAAGTGCCCGTAGACACGTGGATTTGGCGCAGTTTCCTCCCCGTCGGCGCTGCACTGATGCTGGTGCTGGTCCTGATCGACGTGGCGCGCAGCAGTCCTACCTCAAGGAGCGAGTCATGATCGTCCTGCTCATCACCCTTCTGATGCTCGCCTTGATTCTGGCGAGGGTCCCGGTGGCCTTCGCGATCCTGTCGACGGCCATTCTCGGGCTGCTGCTCCTCCTCGGTCCGGAAGCGACGCTCGGGGTCCTGCAGACCATCCCGCAAAGCGCGGTCAGTAAGAACTCATTGGCCGCCATCCCGCTGTTCATCCTGATGGCTCAGTTCATCATGCACAGTGGCGCCCTGAACGGATTGTTCGAATCAGCCCGCGTGCTCGTCGGCCGAATTCCTGGAGGCACAGCCCATGCCGCTGTTGGTGCTGGGGCCGTCTTTGCCTCCGTGTCGGGCTCATCCACGGCGGCGGCTGCAACCCTGGCGCACACTTCGACCGCCAAGCTGATTGAGCAAGGCTATGACCGCAAGCTGAGCGCCGGTGTGGTGGCAGCGGCCGGCACGCTGGCCGCCATGATCCCGCCGAGCGTCCTTCTGGTCTTTTACGCGATCACGGCGGAGACGGGAGTGGGCCCGACCCTTGTAGCGGGGTTCATTCCTGGCCTATTGGTCGCCGCTTCCCTCATCGTGGCCGTGGCCGTCATCATCAGTACCCGTGAAGGCGCTGCCCCTCGAGGCGAAGCGAGCACCTGGTCCGAGAAAGCACGGAGCCTGACAGCGCTGCTGCCCATTCTGGTCCTGTTCGTCGTGGTGGTGGGTCTGGTTTTCCTCGGTATCACCACGGCCACCGAAGCAGCTGCCATTGGAGCACTTGGTGGGCTGCTGCTGATGATCGTTCGCCGCAAGTTCACGGGTCAGAACATGAAAGAGGCGCTCTCTGAGTCCGTTTCGTCCTCCGTGATGATCTTGACCATTGTTCTGGCGGCACACGTCTTCGGGCATTTCATCGTGGAAAGCGGTATTACGCCACGACTCGTCGAGGGAATCTCGCAGCTGCCCATTCCCCCTTTGGCTATTGTCGGGGTGATCGCGTTGGGATACCTGATTCTCGGTTTCTTCATGGACCAGCTGGCCATCATCGCCCTGACGGTGCCGGTCACTCTGCCTGTCGTTGAGGCTCTCGGGTTCGACCCGATCTGGTTTGGCATAGTCGTGATCCTCCTGGCCGAGGTCGGCCTGATCACGCCTCCTTTGGGGCTGAACGTATTCGTCGTGGCCAGGGCGTCTCGGATGCCGATGGAAACGGTCTTCGCCGGATCCATACCCTTTGTGATCGCGATTCTTGCGGTTGGACTGCTGTTGTTCTTCTTCCCCCAATTGGTCTTGTTCCTTCCGGAACTGATGTGAGGTAGCAATCGATATGGATACCCGAAGAGAGATGCAGCAACACGGGCCTTTGGCCGGAGTAACCGTGCTGGAGGTTTCCAGCGTCGTCATGGCGCCGATGGCCGGTCGGATCATGGCCAAGCTCGGAGCTCAAGTCATCCGCGTCGAGCCACCCCAGGGGGACGTTATCCGTCGCACTGGTGCCGCGCGGCATGAGGGGATGACCGGAGCTGCTCTCGCGCTCGGCGATGGCAAGCTCAACATCGCGGTGGATCTGCGCACGGAGGCGGGACGCGCAGAACTGAGAGAGCTGATCGCGCGCAGTGACGTCGTCATCACCAACCATTTGCCGAAGCGGCGGCCTGGCTTCGGTCTTGACTGGGAGTCGGTGCGGGAAATAGATGAGACAACGATCCTGTGTACTGCTCAAGGCTATTCCAGCCTCTCCGAACGGGCAGACGTCCCCGCCTACGATGACACGGTGCAAGCGGCCGCCGGCACCTGCGACATTTACGCGAAATCCGATGGTGTGCCGCGCTACGCCCCGTATGTCATGGCTGACAAGATCTGTGGTCTAACGATGGTCTACTCGGTCCTGGCGGCCCTGCATTATCGAGACCGAACTGGGCAAGGGCAATGGGTGGACGTGCCGATGGTGGATGTGATGGCTGATTTCAACCTCATCGAGCAGCTCAATGACTACACCTTCGAACCTGCCTTGGGCGCCGCCGGATGGCATCGCACCTTGGCGCCGGCCAGGAAACCGCATCCCGCGCAGGACGGCTGGGTCTGCGTCCTTCCGTACACGGACCAGAACTGGAAAGACTTCCTGCATCTTGCCGGTGTCGTGACCACGAAGAACGACGCCGTCCCGTTTCCCACGAACAGGGATCGCAATGCACACACTGAAGCGGTTCAAGGAATCATCGCTGACTACGCGGCGACCAGATCAATAGAACAAATCGTCCGTGAATGCAGCGAAATTCGTGTCCCCGTCCAGCCGGTCAACACCATCGAGTCGCTGATGCGGGACCCGTATCTGAGATCCCGCGACACAGTAGAGCTCATCGAGCATCCCTCCGAGGGAAGAATCTGGAGAAGCACCCCTAACATCGGCTTCAGCGCCAGTCCCTTAGGGTCCGTCCGGGTTGCTGGGAACATCGATCAGGACCGGGATGAGATCATCGAGACCCTGTTCGAATCCGCCACCAAGGAGAGCTATGTCTAATCAGGTATCAGAGAGTCAGCCCGTCATCATCCCGTGGAATCGGTTGGAACCATATACCCCTCCCCGCCATACTGGCACCGTCAATCATCGCTTGCTGGAGGGGTCGGTCACTGAGGACGAGTTCAACATCGTTCACGGAGCCATCGAGTACGGCGGCGAGGCGGAAGCCCACTATCACAGCCGGAGCGTCCAGTTCCTTCACCTTCTGTCCGGAGCTTGTCGGGTAACGCTGGACGACAGCACGGAGGAACTGGCGGCGGGAGACTCCGTGTACATTCCGATTGGTGTCCGTCATCGGGTGGAGGTCACTTCTCCCGAGGGGATCACACTCATCAACGTGTATCAGCCGGCGCTGGCTGCGGATGACATCCTGGCGTGAGCACCGATGACTGAGGGACACCGGACGGTCAGTAGGGTCGTACGCATACTTGAAGCGGTCGCGCGCCGTCACGACGGAGTCACCTTAATGGAACTGTGCCGGGAGCTGGATGCGCCGCGTTCATCGGTCCATGGCTTCGTCCGAGGCCTTGTGGCTGAGGGTTACTTAGAAGAGCGTGACGGAAGTGGGGGTTACGTGCTGGGTGTAGGCGCTCATACCCTCCTTGCAGCCTCCAGCACGTCGCTGCTTGAGATCGTGCGGCCAGTGATGCGCGAGCTCCGCGACCAACTCACCGAGACCGTCACCCTCTCGGTCCCTGTAGGTCGGGACATCGCGTACGTGAGCTCGCTCCAACCGGACCATCCGATCACCTACTCGCCGCGCCTCCACACACGCCGCCACCCCTGGCCGACCAGCACGGGAAAAGTCTTCTTAGCCTTTGGTGCCTTCGGTGGCGAGTGGACAAACGCGGACATCCAGCGCGAACTCGGCCCCAACGCCGTGACCGAAGTTGCCCAAGTTCTTGAAGATGGCTTCGCCACGAACATAGGCGAATCCGTCACCGACGTCGCCGCAGTGGCCGTTGGCGTAGAGATCTCCGGTCGAATGGTTGCAGCTTTGTCGATGGGCGGCCCACGGGCTCGCATCGAACCTCGGCTAATGGACGCA
Source organism: Citricoccus sp. SGAir0253 (assembly GCF_005877055.1). Classification (NCBI taxonomy): domain Bacteria; kingdom Bacillati; phylum Actinomycetota; class Actinomycetes; order Micrococcales; family Micrococcaceae; genus Citricoccus; species Citricoccus sp. SGAir0253. The sequence continues at coordinate 70,111 of NZ_CP039425.1, forward strand.
GCCAGTTTGGCGAACGAGCTGTTGGTTCTGAAGGGTCTAAGTTCCCTGCCCCGCTCAACTCTAGCGCCCTAGAGGAGCATTTCCGATGGTGGCAGTAGTAGCTCAGGCGAGGACGTGAGTGCAGCGGTCCCGTCCAGTTCTTTGACTACCTCTGCCATTCATGGAGTTCTCGGACAGGTCTAGTTACGCTTTGGCGGCGTTCCGGGCGGCGTGCTGCTCGTAGTAGTCCTTGGAGGCTTCGACGTCGTTGCCGTAGGACTGGGTGCTGTAGTGCTGGAGCTTGACCAGGGCCGGGGGCAGCCCGGACGTGGAGAGCACCGCCCGGCCCCGGGGCAGGGCGGCCAGGTCGTTGACGTCCAAGAGGCGTTCGCGCTGGATGGCGGTGGACACGGACCGGCCGCCCTTCTGGGTGGAGGTGGTGCGGCGGGTGACGTCGTGGTCGCCGATGAGCTGGGACAAGAACGGCAGGAACGCCGAGTCGGAGAGTCCGGAGCCGGCGACGCGGATGTTCGCGGCACTCCAGAGTTTCTTCATGCCTTTCTCGCCGAAGGCTTCCAGGCCTTGGTCCCAGCCCTGGAAGAAGGAGGACAGCACGATCCCGCGGGAGCCGTAGTGGGAGTACACGTCGGGCAGCTGCCGCCACCGGACGACGTTGGCGACCTCGTCGAGGACCCCGGTCATCGGTGGGGAGAGTCGGCCGCCGGGTTGGCGGGCGGCGATTTCCTCGGCCTCGGTGAGCACGGCCACGGCCAGGGCGCCGGCGATGGCGCGGGTGGACCCGGCGCCTTCCTTGGAGATCAGGTACAGGGTGTCCGTGGAGGTGGCGAAGCGCTTGGGGTCGAACTCGGCGCGGCCGAGGACCCCGGTGTCCCGCACCCAGGGCACCACCCGGTCGTAGGACAGCACGTTGACCCAGGGGCGCATGGTCCCGTAGACGCCGTCACGCTGCTTCGGGGTCAGCTGCTGGATCTTGGCCAGGGACGCGGCCACCGCGTCCTGGCCGTGCTCGAGCAACAGGTCCCGGGGGGTCTTGTCCTCGGGGGCCTGGGCCCAGGCGAACACGTCCGTGATGGGCCGGCCGGCGATGGCGGCGGCGTAGAACATCATCGACAGCAACCGGCGGCCGTCCGACTCGAAGTAGGCGTCCTGGGTGGCCCCGGCGCTGGTGGCCGAGGACACGAAGATGTCCGCGAGCATCTCGGCCCGCTCCATCGAGGTGACGAAGGACAGCGGGTTCCACCACCAGGTCGGTTCCTCCCCGATGATGCTCTGGACGTCGTGGACCCAGACCACCCCGGTCCTCGACCGGGGACCCCGGGTGAGGTCCACCAGGTCGCGCTTGTTCGACGTCGCCACCACCGGGCCCTTGGTTTCCAGGACCTGAGGCACGCACACGGACGTGGTCTTGCCGGCCCTCGGGCCCATGAGCCAGATCTGCACCCATTCCCAGGAGGCGAACAGTCGCTTGCCGTTGTTGACCAGCTTGGCCAGCGGCACCCCCGGCCCCGCCCCGGTCGCCCGCAGACGTTCGGCGTCGGCGGTCATGGCCGGTTCGGTGAGGGCCTCGAACTCGCGGGCCTTGGCCATCTTCGGGGCCAGGTGGTCCACGCGGCTGCGCCGCTTGGTGGTGCGCAGGGCGACCACCACGAACGCGGCCCCGAGGCCGAGCAGCAGCAGCAGGCCCGTGCAGAACACGGCCAGCTGCACCCCGCCCACAGGGACCTGTCCGGTGGCCTGCGCGGCGAGCAGGTCCACCGGCCCGGTGTCGGTGTCGGTAGTCGGGTCGAGCCAGGCCCCCACGGTCCAGAGCACGACGACACCGATCAGGGCGGTCAGGGCCCCGGCGGCCAACACCCACCCGGTCTCGGCCGAGGCCGGCTGAGTACGCCTGCCGGGCCGGGGATCGGAGAACATCACTGCACCATGTCCCAGTCGCGGTTGGTGTTGGTGTTGTCGATCTCCAGGTCAGTCAGCTGAACGTGCAGGGGCACCCCGGCGTCCTTGCCGGTCTTGAGCAGGAAGTTCCCGGCGCCCGGGCGCAGCCCGGCCTTGCCGGTCCAGGCGTCCACGGGGGCCTCGGCGATCCAGTCCGAGAGCTGGGAGACCTCGGCGCGGGACAGGCCGAAGACCTCGGAGAGGTTGCCCATCTCGCCCTCGGCCAGCCCGCCGAGGAACACCATGGCGGAGCGTTCCACGAACCCCCAGGCGGTGGCCGTCAGGTGCGGCTCGGCCAGTTTCAGGTCGTTCATGGTGTGGGTGACCATCACCTGGGCCATCATCCGGCCCCGGTTCAGCCGGGTGATCGCGTCGATGAAGTGCACCATGTCGGCCGAGGCCCGCAGGATCCGCCACAACTCGTCCATCACCAGCAGATAGGTCTTGCGCTTCCGGCCCTCGTCCGCGGCCAGGTACGCCTCCGCAGAGACGGTCGCGGAGCCGAGGTTCCAGCACAAGGACTGCACGGCGGCCATGAGCACGTGGTCGTTCTCGTTGACCCCGGAGATGTCGAACACGGCCGGCCGACCGACCTGAATGTGCTCCGAGGTCGGCTCGGAGAACATCGTCCCGTACATCCCCGACGGGCCCAGCGAGATCAACGCGTCGAGCACCTCCCGGACGCGCCCGTCGTAGGCGGCGTCGTCGTCGTTGGTCAGGGTCACCGCCCGCAGGCTGGCCGGCCGGGCGGTGATGTGGGCGATGACCTCGTCCAGCAGCGGCGGGCTCGTCAGCTCGGGGTCCAGGTCGGCCAGGGAGGTGGCGAGCACGGAGCGCTCGTGCGGGGCGAGCTCGCGACCGAGCATCATGCCGACGACGCCGGCGATCAGGGACCGGCGCCGGGAGGCCATCTCCTCCAGGGCCTTGGCTCGCTCCTTGGGGTCGCGGATGCCGGCCAGCCGGCCCACGATGGGCCCCAAATCGAGGGGGTTGATGTGGCCCTGGCCCGGGGAGAAGCGGATGACCTGGCCGCCGAGGTCGGCGATGGTGTGCACGTAGTCCGGGCGGGTGTCGGCCAGCACCAGGGGGATGACCCCCCAGTCGGCCAGCACGGTGATCCACCGGTGCACCAGGGAGGTCTTGCCCAGCCCGGGCTGGCCGAGGATGAACGCGCTGGGGTTGGAGATGATCCCGGCCCGGAACCACGAGACGGGGTCGGCGCACACCAGGGACCGGCGGCGCAGGTGGTAGCCCAGCGGGGAGCCGATCACCGGCAGCCCGGCCCCGGCCGAGAACGGGTAGAACCCGCACACCTGCACCGTGGTGCCCTGCACCTCGAAGGGGGCCTCGATGACGTCCACCGGGCCGCCGGCGGCACGGTTCCAGCCGCGCGGGCCGGGCCGGTGCCGGGAGGCCTCCCGGGCCTCGGCCCACCGCTGGGACGCCTTCGGGCGGGCCCGGCGCTCGGCCCGCTGGCGCTTGGTGTCCTCGCGCTTGAGCCGGGCCAGGTCCTTCTTCGACAGGGTCAGGGACTCCCCCACCGTCGGGGCCGGGGGCGAGAAGAGGTCGGTCATCAGAAGAACTCCCGCAGGGTGTCGGGGATGAGCATGTGATCGGGCAGCACCAGCCCCAACGGCAGGCCGGCCTGGAAGGTCACCGCCTGGTTCGCCAGCGCCGGGCGCACCCGCAGCCGGGCCGGGGCCACCAGCCCCGGGATGCGCTTGTCCCAGGGCTTGAGCTCGTCCTCGGAGGTACCCGTGATGGTGACGATGAGCCCGAACCGGGTCAGCCCGGCCCCCTGGGCCTCCTCGGCCGCGGTCTTGGCCGCGGCGGCCTGGCGCAAGGCGGCCCGGGCGTTGCGCCGGGTCTGGGACCCGGCGAACGCCGCGTCGTTCTGTTCCTGCTGGACCAGGGCTGTGGTCCTCTCGGCCGGGATCGGCCGGTACAGCAGGGTCACCCGCTTGCGCAGCAGCCCCGGGGAGGGCTCGAGGACGCGCTTGAGGGAGTTGGCGGTGAAGTTGCCCGCCGGACCCTGGTACATCGTCCACGACTTCGACACCGCCCGGTCGTGCCGGTAGTGCTCGAAGGAGTCCTGGGCGAACGACGGGCCGGCGTCCTCCCAGCCCAGCCCGGTGCCCCCGGAGGCCTGCATCTCCTCCACGATCGAGGCCACCGTCGGGTCATAGGCCACCCGGGTGAAGTCGATGATCTGGGCGGCGGTGCACGCCTTGACCGACCCGGCCCCGGTGCCCTGCAGGCCCCCGACCAGGCCCGGCAGGCGGGTGCCGATCTCCTCGGCCATCTCCGCGAGCCCGCGGTCCCCGGCCTTGCCGTCGCGGCGGCGCCCGTCGAACGTCACGGCCACGCGGGCCACCAGCTGCGGAGCCCCACCCTGGTAGGTCTGCCCGATCCGCTCGGTGACCCCCCGGGCGTAGTCCGGGGACTCCTCGACCCGGTTGGCCTCGAGCAGCCCGGTCAGGCGCAGCCCGGAGTCCGGGGCGGACTCCACGGTCACCGAGGCCCCGCGGATGCCCTCGTCCAAGCCCCGCTGGGTCAGCCAGGCCCCCCACACCGCCACCCGGTGGTCGACCTGCTCGCGGTCCACGAGGGAGTCGCCGTCGGGGTGGGCCTCGATCACGACCGAGTAGTTGTAGACCCCGGCCCCGGCCACTCGGATCAGCCCGAAGGGGTTGCCGTAGGAGTCGGTGAACTCGGCCAGTTCGGACTTGGCCATCAGTCCGGGCAGGCGGGTGGCCCCGTCCGGGGTGCCCTTGCCGGTGGGCCCGGCCAGGTACACGTCCCGGCCGGACTTCTCCTTGACGCGCTGTGCCAGTCGCAACGTGATCCTTCCGTAGATACTGCGTCCTTGCCGGGTGGTCACCTTCAGCAGCAGCACCGCCACCGCGGCCAGCGCCACGATCCCGAAGGCAAGCACCCACCGGCCGGTGGCCAGGAACAGGATGCCCAGCAGCACCACGGGGACCAGGGCCAGGCTCACCCCCATCGACAGCCCACCCAGCCCGGAGCGGCGGGGCACGGTCAGGTTGCCGAACACCTGCGGCTCGATCCGGACGGACTCGGCGGACGTCGTGCTCATCACTGCTCTCCCTCGTCATCCAGGACCCGGTCCACCCGGGCCCTCTGCGCGGCCTGCGAGGCCCCCTGGCCGGCCTGGGCGGCCTGGTTGACCCGGTTGACGGCCGCCGCCCACCGGCCCCGGCCCTCGGCGGCGCCGCCACCCTGGGCCGGCGCCACCGGGGCCCCACCGGCAGAACCCGAGGCGGGCTGGCCGGTCCCTGCCGACCCGGACGGCCGTCCGGCCGTCCCCGGGGCGGCACCCCGCGCGGCCGCCCCGCCCGCAGTGCTCCCTGCCGCAGCGGAGGAGCCCCCGGGGCCCGAGCTGTTTGAGGAGCTCGAGGTGGTCGAGGCGGTGGAGTCCGCGCCGCTTGCTCCAGTCGGAGCCGCCGCTGACGACGAGCCCGACGCTTCGGCCGCGCCGAAGGCACCCGTCCCCGCACCACCGACACTGTCCGTCCCGGCCGCTGGGGCGGCGCCCGACGCACTGCCGGCACTGTCCGAGCCACCGGCCGTCGCAGAAGCGCCCGGGGCAGTCGAGCCACCCGAGGGAGAGCCGCCCGGGGCCGCTCCCCCGCCACCGCCCGCCGGGCGTCCTCCGCCCGCGCCACCGGACCCGGTGGAGGCAGCCGCAACCGCAGTGCCCATGCCACCCCTGCCTGCTCCCCCGGCCAGCGCCCCGGCGCTCATGCCACCGGCCAGCACGGACGCTCCCGCGGCCACGCCCGCGGCACCCGCCAGGGCGGCCCCGCCGGAGAAGCCTCCAGCCCCTGCGGCCGCGGCCGGGACGACGAACTTGATCAGCCCGGGCAGGGCGAAGGCGGCCAGCACCAGGATCAACAGGCCGGTCAGGGCCGAGACGAGTCCGGCCCCCAGATCGGAGTTCTGGGAGAAGTCGGTGTCATCGACCATCAGGCGGAACCCCAGCGCGTAGATCCCCGCCGCCACCGGCTTGAACAGCAGCAGGGCGACCAGCCACCCGTTGGCCTTGCGCCAGGCCTGGTTGCCCGCCTCCGTGCCGGAGGCTGCGGCCAGGACAGCGATGAAGGCCATGAGGATCACCAGCATGAGGTTCCGGAAGATCATGAACATGAAGTTCACGATCGCGCCCAGCAGCATCAGCAGGTAGACCACGAACGCGACCCCGAGGTTGCCGTTCAGGGCCACCGTGGACGGGATCAGGACCTCCATCGCGGCGCTGAGGTTGGGCGAGTCCAGGGACGAGTTCGCCTCGGTGGACCGGTCCAGCAGCCACCGGGCCGTCTCGTCACCCGCGGTGAGCAGGATGGGGACGGCCGCCATGTAGACGCTCGTGGCCAGCACGAGGTTGACGATCGGCTTAGCCAGCTGCACCGCACCGGACCGGACGTCCTCGGTCATCACCAAGCGGATCAGGCCGAGGAAGAATCCGATCACGGCGAACACCCACACGAACCAGCTCAGGTCCTGTTGGAGCAGGCTCAACCCCACCGACTCCAGGTTCGGCGGTGGCACGGCCATCCACCAGGTGCCGATGATCTTGGCCATTTCCACGGCCCCGTCGTAGAGACCCTCGACCATGTCCGTGAAGGCGTCATTAGCAACTTCACCCGCAACGCATCCAAGGTCACCGAAAGTGCAGCCTGCCATGACCTGCCACTACCGCCAGGCGATGTAGTTGCTGGTGTCCTCAAGGACAGAGATCCGGGGGTGATCGCCGGCGCCTTCAAGGTTCAGGCGCCAGTCGCTGGCATCCTCGTCCCAGACCATTTCCATCACCACAGAAACATTGGTCCCAGCTGCCCTGACCCAGTAATCGATGGTTGCACTGCTTTTGTCAGCTGCGAGGACGCGGAAGCCTTCAAAGACGGCACGTTCATAGTCCGAGGAGCCTTCCGCCACGCTCTCAATGGCGGCATCGCGGCCCGGTCCGGGCAGTGCTGCTTCTTCAACCCCTGCACTAACGGCCGCGAACAGATTAGGACCAGCGATGACAGCACCCGAAGGGGACTGTTCGAAGCAACTCCAGAAAGTCTCCTTCTGATTGGACGGCCCGTATTCAGTCGAGGTTGGAACCAGCCACTCATGTGGATGGGTCTTCCAGACGGTTTTCGGTGCCTCCGTGGGCAGCGCCTGGTCCGCGCCCTTGGTGTTGCAGGCGGCCGCCGTCTCGGCTGCTGGCTGCTCGCGTGCGTCCTCCGCGGTCGGCGTGGCCGGGGCGGTGGCGGTCGGGGTGGTGTTCGGGGCGGCAGTGGTGTCCTTGGGCCAGATGACCACGCCGACGATGACGCCCACGATGATGACGACCAGCAGCCCGCCGGAGACCCACCAGCCCAAGTCCAGGGTGCCGCGGTCCGTTTCGGTGTTGTTGTTCTTGGCCATGTTGTTCCCCCTCCTTCGGTCGGTGTCGGATGGGCCTTAGACGAAGACGCGCATGATCGTCCCGGCGCCGGTGGCCAATCCGCAGACGATGATGGCGATGGCCAGGCCCTTCAGGCCCTGGACCTCGCGGCCGGTGAAGGCGGCGAAGACCAGGGAGCCGGCGGAGGCCAGGAAGCCGGCGACGCCGATGATGATGACGATCCAGCTGATCCAGTTCAGCAGGGTCGTGATCCCCTCGGTGCCAGGGGGCTGTTCGGGGGTCGGGTTGGGGATGACGCTGGAGATGGTGGCGGCGTTGGCCATGAGCTCCATCAGCATGGGGGGTTCTCCTTATCGGTGGGTGCGGAAGGCGTGGATGATCTTGGTGATCCTGCGCGGCAGGCGATCGGGGTCCGGCTGCAGGTGCCGCCAGGCCTCCATCCACGGCAGGTGAGCGCCGCGGGGGACCTTGCGCGCCAGCCTCTTGACGGCCTTCTTCTGGCCATCGGTCAGCACTGGGCCGTCATCGACGAGTACCAGCCCCAGCAAGCGGGAACTGGAGGGCAGGTGGCCGGCGCCCCACTGGTTCGTGAACGCCTCGGCCGCGGCCAGACCCGCATGGTGGGTGCGGGCCACGGCGAGCACGTCCAGAGTGGGCAGGGGGCGGGTCCACCCGCCGGGGACCGGCCAGCCGGTGCCGGCGTCCAGGGCGTCCTCTCCGAAGAGCGAGGCGAGGGTGGAGGTGCCGGCCCCGCCGTGCAGGCCGAACACGGTGACGGCCCGGAAGTCCGTCACAATCGTCTGCGGCCACCCGGTGGTGTCCTCGGGGAGGGCTACGGTGACGTGGGCCGGAGACGCGGGGCCGTGCTGGATGACGTCGTGGTCCAGCAGGTCCTCGAGGGTGTCCGCGGCGGGCCTCGGTCTGGTTTCGGGCGCGACGACGAAAGGGTTTCCCCGTTGGGCCATGACAGCTTTCTCCCCCTAGCATGTGTACGGCCAATACAGCCAACATAAGCAACCGCAAGCACATGCGTCAATCTCGTCCATTGAGCCTAATAGGTTTAAGTGGCTTGACGCGCTCCATGTGCCTGTGTGAACAATGGAGCGTGATGATGAACGATCCGAAATCGGTCGATTCACTTCTGGAGGGCCAGCCCGAGCTGCTGACCACCGACGAGATCGCGGAGTTGATGCGCGTCAGCCAGGGAACCGTGCTGCGGTGGATCAAGGACCAGGGGCTGCCGGTGATCTCGGTCGGTCCCCGGTTGCGCCGGGTGCAGCGCGGGCACTTCCGGGACTGGCTGCTGCAGGCAGACGAGATCAAGGACTGACGTTTCACCTCGGGGGGGTAGTGGACGAGAAGGCGAGCTTCGACGTCGAGTCGGTTCCGGCGTTCCCGCTCCTGACCCTGTGGTGGGACGAGGACGCTGGCCGCACCGAGCTCAACGGGGTGCCCGTGGAGGTCACCCCCGGCCAGGACGTGCGGCAGGCGGCCATCGGGGCCGTCGCGCGGCAGGTGGGTGAGCGGGCCCTGGACGCCGTCCGGGTCCGGGTGCTCTCTGCCACCGGGGAGGCGTGGGACATGGTGGTCACCGCCAGCGGAGGCGTCTACGACACCACCGCCGAGGAGTCGGAGCCGGCCCGGCCCGCCGCGGCCCAGCGCCGACGGTGGCTGCTCATCGGCGCCTGCGCCCTGGGCGGCCTCGCCCTAGGCGGGGTCGGGGCGGCCGTGGCCGTCTCCGTCGCCGGGGACGACGCCACCGAGCAGTGGGTGGTGCCCGGGGCGGACCAGCAGATCCCGATCGCCCTGCCCGAGCCGTTCTCCCCGCGCGCGGCCTGGTCGGTGCCCGTGGCGGAGGACTCCGACGTGGCCGTGCTCGACACCGGACACGTCCTGTCCGCCGATCCCGACGGCACCCTGACCGCCCGGGTCCCGGAGACCGGCCAGCCGGCCTGGCGGGGCACGGGCGCCCCGGAGGACCTCACCACCGCCGTGTACACCGACTGGGCCGGCACGCCCTCCCTCGTCGCCCACGCCGGGACCGAACTGCGCGTGTGGGACCTGCGCACCCCTGCCGACGGGTCCACCGTCCCGGCCGCCTCGGTGCGGCTGGAGCATTCCTGGCGGGTCGAGGTCCGCGGGGCCCGACCCCTGGTGGACAAGGGTCACTGGACCGTGGGCCTGCCCGCTCCCGGGGCTCGCCTGCACGACGTCGTCATTCCTGCCGGCTCCCGGGCCTTGACCGCCACCGCCGAGGGCCACGTCATCACCGCCTCGGCCGCCACCTTGCACACCGTCACCGTCGAAGGCACCGTGACCGCCGAACGTCCCTTGGCGCCCCCGGCCGGGACCACCGGCGCCCCGGACGCCTCGTGGATGCTCGACGCCGAGACCGCCCTGCTCGGCTGGGACACCGACGCCGGGGACACCGTCATGGCCCTGGTGAACCTCGCCGACGCCACCACCCTGGCGACCGCCGAGGTCCCCCACGCCCCCGACCAGCGCCAGCAGCCCCTGGTCGACCCTGCCGGGCGCGCCGCGGCCTTCGACACCCTCGCCCTCACCTGGGGCGAGAAGCCGGTGCTGCGCCCGCTGGAGCGGTTCGAGACCGCCACCGTGGACGGGACCACCGCCTACGGGCTGGCCGACCGCACCGACCCGGCCAGCCTGGACCTGGCCTCCCTCGACTCCGCGCCGCAGCCGTGGTCGACGTACACCGATGAGGACCCCGCCCCGGACCTCGTGGACGACGGGGCCGCCTACGTCGTCGCCGACACCTTCGAGTCCACCGTGCTCTACCGCTCCGAGCCCGATTCGACACCGGCCGACCCGCAGGAGAAGTGATGATCCGCATCCAGATGGCCTCCCCCACCCGCGCCGTGCTCCACGACGGCGACCAGACCGCCGAGGTCACCTGCGCCGACGGCGGCCAGCTCATCGACGCCGTCATCGAGCACCTCGTGCGCCGGGCCCGCCGCGACGGCACCCGGCTGAGCGTGCAGACCGACGACACTCCGCCGGCCTGGCTGGCCGTGGACCCCTCCGGCACCGTCGAGCAACTCGACCACCAGCCCGACCAGCTCCCCACACCTCAAGAGGCATCCACTGCCCCCACATCGGGGGTGAAGGGTGCCCGCGAGGACGTGGTCGCGGTCGCCGCGCCGGCCGAGCCCGCACTGGCCGCGGTCACCACCGGTCCCGCCACGCGGCGCGCGAACTCCTTCACTCCCGCGCCCCCGCAGCCGGCGTCCGCTCCCGCTTCGGCGGCGGCTGAGGCCGTCGCCCCGGCCGGGGCCGTGGAGGCGCCCCGGCGCAGCCTGCGGGAGACCACGTTCCTGGTCCCGGACACCACCATCGAGCCGGCGGGGCAGGGCTGGCGGGCCGCCCTGAACCGGCTGGGGCTGCGCATCCCGCCCTCGGTCGCCGAGCTGGCCGAACGGGCGGACGTGGCCACCGTGTCCCAGCACTGGCCCGGGCCGCGCACCGTGGCCGTGGTCAACCGCAAGGGCGGGGCCAACAAGACCCCCACCGTCGCCCTGCTGGCCGCGGTGCTCGCCCGCTACGGCGGCGGACCCGTGCTGGCCTGGGACAACAACGAGTCCCAGGGCACCCTGGGCTGGCGCACCGAACAGGGACCGCACACCGCCTCCGTGCTGGACCTGGTGGACTCCTCCACCCGGCTGCTCTCGCCCGAAACCTCCACGGCGGACCTGGCCCACTTCGTGCACCACCAGCCGGCCGACCGGTACGACGTGCTGCGCTCGGACGGCAACGACGAGGGCGACCACGAGGTCACCGCCGAGGAAGTCGACATCGCCCACAGCGTGGCCTCCCGGTTCTACCGGATGATCATCATGGACTCCGGCAACACCGCCCGCTCGGCGAACTGGCGGCGGATGATCCACCACACCGACCAGCTCGTCGTCCCGGTCACCGCCATGGAGGACCGCGCCGAGGCCGCCCTGCTCACCCTCCAGACTCTCGAGGCCCGCGGCGGGCATGACGCCGAACTGGCCCGCAACGCGGTGGTCATCGTCTCGGAGTCCACCGACGCCGCCCGCGGCCTGGGCGGGGAGGCCCTGAAGCGAGCCCGCGCCGAGGCTGCCCGCATCGCCGAGGGGTTCACGCCGCTGGTCCGGGCCGTGGTCAGGGTCCCCTACGACCCGGCCCTGGTGCGCGGGGTGATCCGCTACGACAACCTGCGACCGGGCACCCAGCGGGCCTGGCTGGCCGCCGCCGCGGCCGTCGCCCAAGGCTTCTGAGGACGCACCGACGTGGACACCTCCCGCTCCCTGCTGCCCGTCGGCGCCGCGGCCGCCGTCGTGGGCCTGCTGATCCTGCTGCCGGTGGTGCTGCTGACCCTGAACAACCAGGCCCAGCCCGCCCAGGCCGGGTGCGCCCCCGTTGGGGGCGCCACGGGTGGGGTCCCCGAGCAGTACCGGGCTGCGGTGGATGCCGCCGCGGCCGAGGCGGGGGTGCCGGCCGCCCTGGTGGCCGCGCAGATCGAGGCCGAGTCCGGATGGAACCCCACCGCCGTCTCCCCTGCCGGGGCCCGCGGAATCGCCCAGTTCATGCCCGCCACTTGGGCCGACTACGGGGCCGGGGCCGACCCCTTCGACCCGGACGCCGGCATCGGCGCCCTGGGCCGGTACCTGAAGGACCTGCGCGGCCAGGTCGGACACCTGGCCCAGAGCGAGGCCCAGCGCCTCGAGCTGGTCCTGGCCGCCTACAACGCCGGCCCCGGAGCCGTGCTCCAACACCAGGGCGTCCCGCCCTACGCCGAGACCGCGAACTACGTGCAGAGGATCACCCGGGCCGCCCAGCTGGACTACTCCGCCGACTGCATCCCCGTCGGCGGGCAGATCCTCGGGGACCTCGGCACCGGGCAGTGGACCCACCCGCTGCCCGGCGGCAGGCTCACCAGCACCTTCGGGGCCCGACCCTGCCCGGCCGGGGTGCCCTCCTGCACCCAGTACGTCACCAACCACGCCGGCATCGACCTCGCCGGCGGGGGCACCGTCGTGGCCCCCACCGACCTGGTCATCCGTGCCGCCGGGGACTCCATGCCCGGGCACGAGTACATGGGCACCTTCGTATTGGCCACCATGACCGAGAACCCGGAGCTGAACTTCCAGTTCCACCACTGCGCCCCCGGCACCCTGCGCGTGGCCACCGGGGACACCGTGGCCGTCGGCACGCCCCTGTGCACCGAAGGGGCCTCCGGCAACGCCTCCGGGACCCACCTGCACTTCCAGATCACCACCCCGGCCGCCCCCGGGGACGTCCCCAGCCGGGAGCACGCCGTGGACCCGCGCCCGATCCTCGCCCAGAAGGGAATCATCCTGTGAGACGACCCTGGATCGCCCTGACCGCCACCGTGGCCGGCGGCGCCGCGGTCGGTGCCACCGCCGCGGCCCTCATCGTCCCTGCACTCGCCCCGGTGACCCCGGCCCCGACCGTGACCCCCTCCCCCGCAGCCGCCACCAGCGCCCCGGCCCTTACCGAGCGCGAAGGCCTCGCCCTCGAGGCCGCCCGCATCATGACCACCTGGACCCCGGCCGAGGACCACAACCGCACCGCCGCCGAACAACGCGCCCGGCACCTGATGACCAGCCAACGCGCCAAGGCCGTCATCGCCCCCGAGCGGCCCGCCACCGGATCCGAATGGCTCGAGGCCGCCGAGCGCGGCGCCACCTCCAGTCCGACCGTGGAGCTCAACACCGCCACCGAGCTGAGCGACACCGGGGTCTCCGTCACCGCCACGTGGACCTGGGACTCCCCCGACGGCAGCGAGATCCCCACGGACCCGGCCATCCAGCCGCGCATCTACTTCTTCGAGTTCACCGAGGACAACGAGATCCATGACTACACGTATTAATTTTCCTCCGGCGTGTCATACGGAGCCAAGTGATTTCAGAAACCTTAGTGTGGTGTACATGACTACACAGGTCCGTTCTCGCCGAGCCGGCCGCCCCTCCAAGGGCGAACGGCATGTCATGACTGCCCGCGTTCCCGTCGCCACCGCTGAGATCGTTTTTCGTCTTGCCGAGGCCCGGGGCATTCCCGCCAGCGAATTCATTGCCGAAGCAGTGCAGGAGAAACTGGCGCGCACCGACCTGTCCTTCGTCGAGACCCAGCAGGAGCTGCCGCTGCAGAAGAGCGCCTAGAAACAGCAGAAGGACCCGCGCCAACGGGTCCTTCCACAGAAATATTTGATTTGTCCGCCCATGACCTCGAGGGCTAGCAACCGATTAGGTCACGGGCTCTACCTTCTGCGTCCGCCAAGACGCTTCCGGAGGCTCGATGCCTACTATAGCCGTACCCACCACTGCGCGAAAAGCGACCACGCCACAGCCGTGTCCCACCGCTGCCTGGTCCCTGACCCGTGCCCTGAGTCCGCGCCCCAGCGTGCGCGTGGCTGTGGCCGATGCCACCGGTGCTGTCCTGAACCAGTACGGCTCCCACCGGCGCACGAACGCCGCTGCCCCGGCCACCCCTTGGGCCGTCTACCTGGCCGGCACCGACCACCGGTACCGCCTCCTGGCCTTCGACCTCGACGCCAAGAACCCCGGCACCGCCGCACTGGCTGCCCGTGATGCCGAGACCATTGCCGGCCTGCTCCGCGACGCCGGTCTGTCCGCACTCGTCTGTGCCTCCGGTCCCTCCGGCGGCCGCCACGTCTGGACCGCCGTGGCCGACTCCGTCGAGGCCGACACCGTCGCCACCCTCGCCCGCCTGACCCGGCACCTGTGCCCCACCCTGGACCTGGCCCCCCTGACCAACCCCGCCACCGGCTGTGTGCGCCCGCCGGGCACCCCTCACCGGGCTGGCGGTGCCTCTGCTGTCCTCGCCGGGGACCTGGACAGCCTGCTAAATCCCCCTGGCACCGCCGGCCACGTGCGGGGCCTGGTCGAGCACCTGGCCACCCTGGTCGGTGCGTCCGAGCCGGTGGGTCCGCTCGAGGCGCACCGGCCGGTGCCCCTGGACGACCACGGCCACCCCTACCTGCCCGGCCCGCGCCGTGAGCTGCCGGCCCCCAGCCGGGCCGCCCTCGCCGAGGACGCCTCCGCAGGGGATGCCTCCGCCGTTCTCTGGCGCGTGCTCATCGGGGCGGCCTTCGCCCGCTGGAAACACGCGGACATCGCCGCCCTCGTCGAGACCAGCCCCGGGCTGGAACACCTGCGCACCTACCGGCACTCCACCGGCACCACCACCCACCGAGCGCGCCGCACTCCTCAGGACGCCGCCGCCACCCTGGCCCGCCAATGGGCCAAGGCCGTGACCCACGTGGCCACCAGCCCTCGGCAGATCGGCGAGGACCCCACCTTCGACGCCCGTGCCGACGCCATCGCCGCCCACGTCCGCGACCTCCAGGGCCGCGCCGATGCCGCCGCCGGACGCTGGACCCACGGCCGGGGCCCCGCCGACCGCCGCATCCTCGACGTCCTGTGCCTACTGGCCCTCCAAGCCCTCACCCCCGAGCTCGAGGCCGACACCCGCCGGCTGGCCCTGCTGGCCGGTCTCGGCCGCGAGACCGCCCGCACCGCCCTGCTGCGACTAGCCGCCGACGGGTGGATCACCCAGACCAAGGCAGCCGAGGGACCCCACGGGGCCCACTGGAGCATCCACCCCCACCGCGATATCCACAGTCAGGACCTCATAGGTCGGTCACAAGCGGACCCGCGCCCCGCAGGGGCCGGGGTCGCAGAGAGACTCACGCTGCTCGCCACCCTCACCGAGCGCACCCGCGCGTGCGCTCACGACGTCTTCACGCTGGGACCTGGCCTCGGGCACCTGGCCGGGAACCTCTACGCGCGCACGACCACGGAATTCCTTAGCCTGGGCGACCTGACCGCCGCGATCGGCGGCACCCTGGCCCATACCGCTCGCATCCTCGACCGCCTTACCAGTGCCGGCCTGCTCATCCACTCCCCCACGGGGTGGCGACGCCACACCACCGACCACCGCCACTCCGCTGCCAAGCGCCTCGAGGTCGATGGTCGTCTGGCCGAACGGGCCGCCCGCTACCGCGTCGAGCGCGAGCTCTGGGCCTGGTGGCAGGCCGAACAGGCCTGGATGACCGCACCCCGCCGGACCGCGGCCAGCCGACGCGCCGGCCCTGGCCAGCTCACGCTCACCCCTGAGCTCGGCACCAACGCCTACGGTGCTCACCCCCGGCGCGCGGACGGTAAGGCCGACTACCGCCAGGCCCGGCGTCTGCTCAGTACTGGGAGGGCGCTTACCGGGCGCCGACGGCCGGAGCGCTCGGCCGCTGCAGCCTGAACGACCAGGCCGCAAGAACCAGTCCACCCCTCCCCCACCGACCGTCTACCCGTATCCCGGGCATGACGCTCCTTGAGATACCCCACTGCGGTCCTCTCGGGTTATGTCGAAGACTGGCTTCCAGAGCTCCTCCACGACAGAAGGGTGCAGAAGACCACCGCGAAACCATGGGGCTGGGGATGGGGCACCATGGCGGGCCCCTCCCCCACCAGCGGACGGCCCAGTAAGGTCTGGAACGGACGGCGGGCGGCCGTTGGGAGACTCCGTCAGCACGCCACCGTGCGCGTGGCTCCCCGTCTCCCCGGCCTCATTCCGTGCCCCGTGTGTCCGGGCACCATTCGGACGGGCCGTCCTTCACCGCCTCGACCAGGCGGCGGGGCGCAACCCCCAGACCTCCTTCGTGAGTAACAGACTCGCAGACTACGAGAGTCCGGTAGTTCGGGACTAACAGAGTTGTGGCCCTCCGCCGCCGACCTTGGGAGATAACGGCGTAGGCGAAGCAGCCACAGGGCTTGTACCGGCCGAGTCGATCATCCCCTTTCTAGCGTCCCCCCAGGGGCCTGGCGGTTTGAGCGCCGTCCCGCCTTTGCACTCCTGCCCTGCCGGAACCGCCCTCCCCTCTTCCCCGTGGCCACGGGGTGCCCCTGCATCAGGATGTGGTCAGTAGGAGTCTGTCACGCCGGGAGTCTGTGAGTACGGGACTCTGGAGCCCCGGGAAAGCGCATGCCCCCTAGCGCCGACAGGAGAGGTAAACACTCCACAGAGCCTCGAACGTGACTGACCCCGACCACTAGAGACCAGCCCCGTTCGCCTTCAGGTAGACGGGGCAAACTGCCGGCGCTCGACAACCACGCAATGCCGGAGTCTGTTAGTAACAGAACCATGTACTGACGGATATGTGACGAGGGCTTGCATCCACGAGGAGGCCGCACGTGGCACGTCCTTCCCATCGTGCGCCCGTGTCAGGGTCCCCACCCGTTGCGTCAAGAACACCCGAAGTCTGGTACTGACAGAGTCCCGTACTGCGGGACCGACCCCAGACGACCCTTCCGGCTGCCAGCCGGTGATGTCACTGCCCCGGAGCCAGGGGGCGAAGGCGACTCGCTCGCCATGCTCGGCAACTAGCGAGGGGTCTCGAGAACGCGGAAGTAAGTCCTGCGAAGCGTGCATCTTTCGGCGCTTCTAATAACAGAGTCCCTGAATGACAGAGTTTGGGAGACAGGGTGCGCCGCCATCCGTGGACGAAGGGCACGCCCAACGTAGCCCTACTGGCGGAGCCGCTGGCATCCCTGCCGGGAGGGGGCTTGGTCGCGGGGAAGGAAGGGCTTTGGCCGCCCGGCCTCGCGACCAGGGTGGCCCGAACTGCTCGATGACTCACAGGCTCACTGAGTCTGTCAGTGACGGTGTCTGCGAGTGGCGGCGTGGCGGTCTCGCCTTCTCGTTCATCTTGCCTAGTCTCAAAGAAACAGACGGACAGACTCCAAGGGTCTGTCAGCCACAGAGTCTGTAAGTTCGAAGACCGTCGTCGGGCATCAATCCAGGAGAAGGGAACGCGGATGAGGATCGTCGCCGTAGTCAATGAGAAGGGCGGTGTCGGCAAGACCACCACCGTCATGGCCCTAGCGGCCCTCGCGGCCGAGACCGACCAGGTCCTCGTGGTTGACCTGGACCCTCAGGGGTCGGCCATGGACTGGGGGAGTGCTGCCGAAGCTGCCGGCAAGGAACTGGCGTTCCAGATCGTCACGGCGCGGAACCCTCAGGACCTGGGTCAGATGCGGGAGCTCGACTTCGACCTCATCATCGTGGACACCCCTGGTAACCTCCAGAACGCCGATCTGCTGCGGCAGATCGCCGAGTACTGCGACCATGTCATCCTGCCGACCGAGCCCACGGCGATGGCCGTCCGGCCCCTCGTGCGCACCTGGCAGGACGTGGTCGACCCCACCGGCACCCCCTATTCCGTGCTATTGACCCGCACCGACCCCCGCGTCCCACGCGATGTGGAGGACACCCGGGAGCTGCTATCAGGCTTGAGCCTGACGGTGCTCGAACCCCACGTGCGTTCCTATAAGGTCCACGAACGCGCCTCCATCGATGGGACGGTGGTCACCGGATACGAGAAGAATCGGATGAGCGAGAAGGCCGCCGGGGACTACCGCGACGTGCTCACCGCCCTGCGCGAGCAGTGGGAGTCCGAGGACACCTCGGTCAAGGGTGGTGTCGCCTGATGGCCAAGGCCCGCATGACTGACCTGAGTGACCTCCTGACGACCAGGAAATCGTCGGCGCCCGCTGCTGATCCTGCGGTCCCTGCTGAGACGCCAGCTCCTGCTCCGCGCCAAGAAACAAAGAAGTTGGGCGAGGAGAGCGCGCGGACCTCCAGTGCTCGAGCGGGCAGGGCCAAGCCTGCCGCGCCCCAGGTGAGCGCGACGCCGGCGACCCCCGCAATCCCCGCGGGCCTGCCCCGCTACCTGACATTGATCCGCAAGGAGTCGCGGATCACCCAGGCTCAGGCGGACCAATTGAGCAGCCTCGTGCGGTCGCTCAACATGGCCCGTCGAGGGGAAGGAGAGCGGATCACCGACAACACCCTCATTCGGGTTGCGATCGGCCTGTTGCTGGAGAGGGCCGAGGAACTCCAAGGGACAACTGAGGCAGAGCTCTTTCACTCGATGGGACTCGACCCTATGGAGTGACAGACTTCCGAACTAACAGACTGCCGGAGTTGAGGAGTGGCCTCCATAAGACAGGTGCACGGATGTCTTCCTGAAGCGGTGGGGGAAGGAGGAGGCGGCGGCAACGCCCACCCGTAGGTGATCAGCATAAGAGGAAGCGATATCTTCCCTGCGTTCTGAGGAATCGGGAGTTGATCATCGGCCGCCACTCATGGTGGGGGAGTGGTGCGTAAAGGGCGGGGACTGGCGTTGACCCGGCTCATCGGTAAGGTCAGACCTACACCGAGCCTCCAGGAGAACCCATGTCAGACGTCAGCCCGTACCCCGCGGGCGGGACCCCCCGGACGTTCATCCGTTTCCAGGACGCGGTCGACCAGATGGACACGGACGAGATGGCGGCGATGCGTGCCATCCTGGGGCCGAACAAGCAGATCGTCGGGGCCGACTCCCAGGGCGGGACCGACCCCGACGCCTCCGACCGCACCGCGGCCGATCTGTCCTCCCTGCCGAAGGGTGCCGTGTTCATCCAGTGCGACGCCGCTGGGCGCCCGCGCGGAGGCAAGGTGACCAAGCGAGCCGGGGATGCATACGAGTTCGAGGCCCTGCCCGGCCGGCATCATGACACCGACTCGGCCGCCCAGTACGGCCCGTACCTGCTGGTCTCCGTCCCCAGTGAGCGGGCCGGCCGCTGGCGTTGAGGCCGCGGCGGGAGTCGGGGGAGTGGTCCGCGCACATGCAGTCCATGAGCTTCCCGTTCTTGTTCCGGCCGCCGTATCGGCCCCCATCGGGCTCGGCTTGCGCGGCACGACCGACCTCCCCCGCAATGTAGTGCTTATTGTTCTAATCCAGCGGCGATGAGCGCTCGACGCAGGCTTCGCCAGCCCCTTCTAGGAACGCGGCTCGTTAGCCAGTAAGTGCCGATATGTCGCTCAGACGGAATGCAGGAGCGCCCCCGCGGTAGGTGAAGCATTCCCGGCGTCGGGAACGGCCCTTGGGTCGCTTTGTGGATGCCCTCCTGCCCTTTCACGAGTGCATCCTTTGCCGCGGTTGTCCTTATTCGACTGACTAGGCCGGACGACTGGACACGGACCACTCATGAGGACTGGCTGGTCGCGCTGTGGGAAGCGGTTGGGCGCCGGTTATGGACCGGGCATATTCCCGGCTGGATGAGGGCAGACCTTCAGCGGCTGCATCACACGAGAATCTGCAAGAACGGATTAGCGCGCTTGCGCAGCCCTGCGTTACGGAGAAGGCGAAAGGGTCACACGTGCGAGCTCGGCAAGAAGATCCTTTGCCCGCCGGTCCTGGTTCTCGGCGAGCATCTCGTTGGTCAGGAAAGAGAAGCCGATGTTCTTGTCGGGCCAGGCGCCATGTAATCCTCCGCCGGCCCCGGAGTGCCCGAAGGCCGGCGCGACGGGTCCATAGGTGCCGATGGGGTCAGCGAGTTCGTAACCGAGGCCGAAGCGCAGGGGGCGGTCGTTGATGGCGTCCAGCCCCTCAGCCCACGTGGTCGTTGCGGCGGACAGGGCTTCGCCGCTGACGACCCCTCCTGCGGATTCGACCAGACGTGAGTAAAGGTTTGCCATGGCATCGGCAGTGGCGATGCCACCTCCGGCCGAGAGCTCGCCTCGGCGCATGCCAAGGCTGTTGAAGGGGTCCTTGTCCTCGGCTAGGAGGCTCCGGTACATACGCTCGACGATCTTGCGCCTCTCCGGGTCCTGCAGGAAGGTGCTGATGGCGTAGCTCTCCGAGCGGAAGATCGTCGCGACACGGTGGTCGAGTTCTTCGGGTAGACCTAGGTAGATCTCCAGTCCGAGAGGTTCGCGGATGAGCTCGCCGATCAATCGGCCCACCGGCTTGCCTGTGGCCCGGCGGAACACCTCGGTCATCAGGTATCCGTAGGTGGTCGCATGGTAGGCGACCTGCTGGCCGGGTTCCCAGAGGGGTGCTTGGGCGGCCAGTGACCGTGCATTGGCCTCGTTGTCGAGGTGGGCATCGTCGCCCTGCGGCTCGGGATCCACGTAGGGCAGCCCGACGGTGTGGCTCAGGACCTGAGCCACGGTTACGGACTCCTTGCCACCGGCGGCGAACTCCGGCCAGTAGTCAGCAACGGGCTTGCCAACGTCAAGCAGGCCGCGATCCGTCAGCATCGCGGCCAGTGTGGCGACCACGCCCTTGGTGCCGGAGAACATCACGGCCATCGTCTGCGCGGTCCAAGGACTCTCCACCTCCTCCGACGGTGCCGTGCGCTTGTCGGTGCTGCCGCCGTAGAACCGGACCACCGGTTCACCGGCGCGGTAGACGCAGAACGCCATGCCACCGTGGGCCTCGGCCAGGTGCCGGGCGAAGACCCCCTGCAAAGCCGAGAAGTCCTGCGCAGGCAGTCCGCCGTCGTTATGGCTGGCGAATTCACACTTCATGGTTCTCCTTCGGAAAGGGGGTGGGCAGGTCAGAGCGTCGGTACGTTCGCCAGCAGGGCCCTCGTGTAGTCGTGCTGTGGGTTCTCAAGGACCTCGTCCGTGCTTCCGCATTCGACGATCTTCCCGTTCTGCAGGATCGCGATGCGTTGGGAGATATGGCGGGCGAGGGTGATGTTGTGCGTGACGAAAAGCATTGACATCCTCGTCTCGTGCTGCAGCGTGCGCAGCAGGTCGATGATGGACGCCTGGACGGAGACGTCCAGGGCAGAGGTGACCTCATCGCAGACCAGCAGGGACGGCGCGTTCACCAGTGCCCGGGCAATGGCGGCGCGCTGGCGCTCACCACCGCTGAGGTCGCCCGGTCGGCGATTCAGGTACCCGCTGCCGAGGCGGACTTGGTCGAGGGCCTCCAGTACCCGGTCGCGGCGTTCCTTCCGGTCCATCGTGCCGGACATCTGCAGCGGCACCTCGATCGATTCACCGATGGTGCGCCGGGGGTTCAGGGAGGAGAACGGGCTCTGGAAGACGTACTGGATCCGCTGGCGCTGTTCACCAGTGCGAGCCCGGGTCCCGGCGGCCAAGGTGTCGCCGGACAGTTGGATCTGGCCGGAGTAGTTGTCGTTGAGTCCGGCGACGCAGCGGGAGAGGGTGGTCTTGCCCGAGCCCGACTCGCCGAGCAGCATCATGGACTCGCCCTCGGCCAGCGTGAAGTCGATGCCGGCCAGGATCTGGTTGCTGCCGTAGGCCAGCTCGAGGCCGGACACCTCCAAGAGAGGTGCCGTCGATCGCGCCAGGCCGGCGGAGCGTGGTGCGCCGGCGGGCAGGGTGCCGGGTTGCGGTCCGGTCGTCTCGGAAGGGCGGTCCACGACTTGCTGTTCGCCCGTGATGGTGGGGGTGCGGCCGAGGCGGCGCCTGCCGGCGAGATCGGGCACGGAGTCCAGCAGCTTGCGAGTGTAGTGGTGCTGCGGCTGGTAGAGCACCTGTGCCGTCGGTCCCTGTTCGACGACCTCGCCGGAGAGCATGACGACCACCTCGTCGGCGATCTTGGCCACGACCGCTAGGTCATGGGTGATGTAGAGTCCCGCGACGTGGTGCCGTTCGGCCAGTTGGGCGATGGTCTGCAGGACCAGGGCCTGGGTGGTGACGTCGAGGCCGGTGGTGGGTTCATCCATGACGATCACGCGAGGCCGGCAGGCGAAGGCCATGGCGATGCCGACGCGCTGTTGCTGTCCCCCGGAGAGCTGGTGCGGGTAGCGACGTTGGTAGGCCTCGTCGTTGGCAAGGCCCACTTCGGCCAGGGCTTCGCTCACCCGCTCCCGGCGTTCCGCGACCGAGCCGCCATAGCCTTGGACCTGGAGCGTTTCGAGGATCTGCTCACCGATGTGCATCGCGGGGTTCAGGGAGAGCGCCGGGTCCTGCGGTACGTAGGAGATGACCCCGCCACGCAACTTTCGGCGTTGCCCCTCGGGCAGGGCCAGGATGTCGGACGTCGGACCGGGCCCGGAGATCCGGATCTCACCGCCGGTGTGCTTCAGGCCCCGCCTGAAGTGCCCCAGGCATGCCAGTCCGGCGGTGGTCTTGCCGGAACCCGACTCTCCCACGAGGGCCAGGATCTTTCCGGGGTGCAGCTCGAAAGAGACGCCATGGAGGATCTCCGCCCCGGCGGTCGTGGTAATCCGCAGTCCGGAGGTACGAAGGACGGCGGTCCTGATGGGGTCTTGGAGGGACGTGCTCATGCGCTGGCTCCCACGGTCGTGTTCGCCGCCGCGCGGGCGAGCGAATCGGTGATCAGGTTGATGCCCACGGTCAGGACGGCGATGGCCAGAACGGGCAGGATCACGCCCCAAGGCTGGATGACCAGCGCGATCCGGTTCTCGTTGATCATCAGCCCCCAGTCGGCGGTGGGCGGCTGCATGCCTAGGCCGAGGAAAGACAGGGACGCCACGGCACCGATGGAGTAGGTCATGCGCAGGCCCAGCTCGACCATCAATGGACCGGTGATGTTCGGCAGCACGTCCTGCACCAGAATCTTCCACCGCGGCACGGCGTACATCTCGGCCGCCCGGATGAAGTCCTCGGTGATGACGTCCACCGTGGCGGAGCGGGTCACCCGGGCGATCCGTGGTGCGTGGGTGATGCCGATCACGACCACCAGGACCCAGCCCTGCGGTCCCAGGACCGTGATGGCCAGCAACGCGAACACCAGCGAGGGCAACGCCAGCAGGACATCATTGCTGCGCATGATCACGCTGTCCACACGACCGCCCTGGTATGCCGCGGTCATCCCCGCCAGCACACCGAGGACCATGCCCAGCAGTGTGGCCAAGGCGGAGTAGGCCAACAGGCGCAACCCGCCGTCGAGGAAGCGGCTGAGCACGTCCCGCCCGAGGTTGTCGGTGCCGAACAGCCCGTCGGGCTGGAACGGCCGACCGGTGAACTCGGTGCTGGTGACGCCGGTGACCAGCGGCATCAGCACTGGGCCCAGCAGGGCCAGGAGCACGACCGTCCCGGCCAGGCCGATACCGATCTTCGCCTGGCGCTGTGCCACCAGTCGGTGGAGCAGGCCGGGGGGTGCCTTGGTCTCCCGGGTGATGATCTGGGGCGAGTCGATAGCGGTCATCGGGCACCTCCGGTGCGCAACTTCGGATTGGTGACGATGCCGACGACGTCGGCCAGCAGGTTCACCACGATGTAGACGGCGGCGATGAGGAGGGCGAGCACCTGGACCACCTGCACGTCCCGGTTCGTCACCGCGTCCACGAGGGCTTGGCCGATGCCGGGGTAGCGGAAGAGGAACTCGACGACGACCACGCCGCCGGCCATCCACGCCAGCTGGATGGCGACCACTTGGGCGACGGGGGAGAGGGCATGCGGCAGGGCGTGCTTGAGGATGACCTGCCGTTCAGGCACGCCCTTGAGCCGGGCCATCTCCACGTACCCGGACTCGAGGACCTCCAGCATCGTGGCCCGCATCATCCGGATGATGTACGGAGTGACCACGAGGACCAGGGTCAGCGTCGGCAGGATGAGCTGCAGCGGGTAGTTCCACACCGGCTCCCCCGGGGGGGCCATGGTGACCGAGGGCAGGAGGGTGAAGACGGTCGTCGAGAAGAGGGTGACCAGGGCGATGCCGATGACGAACTCCGGCAGGGCGGCCAACACCAGGCTGGTACCCGTGGCGATGTGGTCGCCGGCCCGGCCTCGGCGCAGGGCGCTGTAGGTGCCCACCAGCAGGCCCACGGGGATGCTGATGATGCCGGCCGCGAGCAGCAGGACCAGGGAGGCCCCGATCCGCTCTCCCAGCAGGGCGCTGACCGGGCCGCCGGAGGCCGCGGAGACGCCGAGGTCCCCGGTGAGCAGGCCCCCCAGCCACATCAGGTAGCGCTGCCAGACGGGGTCGTTGAGGTTCATCTGCTCGCGGAGGGCGGCCAGCCGTTCCGGCGTGGCCTGCTGGCCCAGGATGGCCTGTGCCGGATCGCCGGGCAGCAGCAGGGTGGCGACGAAGACCAGCACGGACACGGCCAGCAGGATCAGCACGCTGGTGGCGAGCCTGCGCAGGATGATGGGCGTCATGATGCGACTCCTAGCCAGACGCGGCGGAATTCGAAGCCGGACAGGGCCAGCCCGGTGCGGCTGGGGACGAGCCCGGCCACATATTGCTGGTAGGCGTCCGCCTGGTTGGCGTGCCCCCAGATGATGTAGCCGCCCTCCTCGTACTCAATCTGCATGGCTTTGGCGATCAACGCGTTGCGCTCCTCTTCATCCAGGGTCGCGGTCGCCTTCTTCACCAACGCGGTGAACTCGGGGTGGTCCCAGTGCGTCTCGTTGAACGGCGAGGTGGGCAGGGTGCTCGCGTTGACCTGCGGCAGGTAGTTGCGGGTGTAGTAGAAGTCTTGGGCGAAGTCCCACTGCAGGTAGCCGTCTCCGAAGAACGTGGTGGTGTCCACCTGCCGGATCTTGACCGTGATCCCAGCGGCGGCTGCCTGCTGGGCGAAGACCTGTGCCGCCTCCACGGCCCCGGACTGGATCGGCGCGGTGACCAGTTCCACGGTGAGCCCGTCCGGGTAGCCGGCCGCGGCCAGCAGTTCCTTGGCCCGGGCGATGTCCTGCTCACGCTGGGGGAGGTGCTTGGGGTAGCCCGGGTCGAAGGGCGAGTACATGTCGTTGCCGAGGCTGCCGTTGCCACTGAGGACCTGCTCGATCATCTGCTCGCGGTCCACGACCAGACGGAAGGCCTGGCGGACGCGGTTGTCGTCGAACGGGGGTCGGTCCACGCGCATCGTGAACGGCATCCAGGCGCCGGTCTCCGCGTTGAGGATGCTGATGCGCGGGTCCGCATCGATGACCTCGAGCAGCGTCAACGGGATCTGGCCGATGGCATCGACCTGGGTCGAGAGCAGCGCGTTGATCAGCGCGTCGTCGTCACTGAAATTCAGGATCTCGAGCTCGTCCAGGTACGGTTCGGCCTCGCGCCAGTAGCGGTCGTTGCGGACGAAGACGCTATTGCGTCCGGGAGCGAACGACCGGTACTTGAAGGGGCCGGTGCCGACCGGACGAGCCGGGTCGTAGTCGGCGGGCACGATGCCCAGGGTGTACTGCCCCAGGGAGTCGTCGAAGGTCGCGCTGGGACTGTTCAGCCGGAACTCCACCCGGTAGTCGTCCACCACGGCCACCTCGTCCAGGATCGCCAGCGCGGCGGCGCCGCTCTTGGGATCGTCGGGGTTGGTGATCCGGGCGAAGCTGGCGGCGACGTCCTTGCCGGTCACGGGGCGGCCATCGTGGAACAGCACGTCGCGTCGCAGGTCCACGGTCCAGACCCGCGCGTCGTCCGAGGCTGTGACCTGGGCCGCCAGGAGCGGCTGCAGGTCGTAGTTCTCGTCCCGGTACAGCAGGGGCTCGTACAGGTTGATCACCCGCGCGATGTCGGTGGTGCTCACGGAGGAATGGGCATCCAGGCTGTCGGCTGCGCCGCCTCCTGCCAGACCCACCCGCAACCGGCCGCCACGCTGGGGCGCGCCGCCCGGGGCGGACAGCACCGCGGCGGGGCCGGCCCCGCATGCGGTCAGGAACCCGCCCAGCCCCAGGGCCAGGCCCATCCCGAGCACGTGGCGACGGGTCGGGGTCGCGGACGACGACCTGGCGGGAGGTTGTCCATGAAGAACAGGAGACGTTTCCACTGGTCCTTCTTTCTGACGGTGGGCGGCTAGGACCGGACGGCCCGGCCCGTCCAGTCCGGGGCCGGCTCGCCCGGACCCGGGATGAGCGACGTGATGGCGTCGACGACGGAAGGGGGGAACGGGGCGCTGCGCCCCGACTGCTGGTCAACGTGCAGTGCCAGCAGTTCCTCGGTGGAGATCAGCGTGTCGCCGGCGTGCATCTCGTGGGCCAGGTGCAGTTTCTTCGGCCCGGCGCCGACGAGGCGGGAGGTGATCGTGAGCTCGGTGTCGAGGCTGGTCTCGGCCAGGTAGCGGATGTGCGCCTCGACCGTGTAGAGCGAGTGCCCGGTGGATTGCCGGTACTCCTCGTCCAAGCCGATTTGGTCCATGACCTGGTCCGTGGCGTGGCCGAAGACCAGGACGTAGAAGGCCTCGGACATGTGGCCGTTGTAGTCGATCCACGCCGGCTGCACTCGGCACCGGTACTCGCGCAACGTCCCGGAGGCCAGGCCGCTCATGCGGTGCCACCCTTGACCTCGGCGATGGCGTTGCGGATGGCGATGATCGCCTCATCGCGCTCGGCCACGAGTTCGACGACGGACCGTCCGGCCGCCTCTTCATCACAGCCGGCAATGACCGCGTTGCGCAGTTCGGGTGTCAGCTCGGGGGCCTGCAGCCGGGTCCACGGGGACAGCAGGGAGGGTCCGAAGTGGTCGAGCATGTGGGCCATTCCGCCCTCGCCACCGGCGAGATGGAACGTCAGCATCGGTCCCTGCAGCGGCCAGCGCAGGCCCGGCCCGTCGGTGATGGCCAGGTCGATCTGCTCCACCGTGGCCTCTCCGTTGTCCACCATGTGCAGCGCCTCACGCCACAGCGCCTCCTGCAGACGGTTGGCGATGAACCCCGGCACCTCACGGTCCATGGTGATGACGGACTTGCCGATCATCTCGTACCAGGCGGCGGCCCACCGCACGGCGGTCGCCGAGGTCTGCTCGCCGCCCACCACCTCGACCAGCGGGATGAGGTACGGGGGATTGAACGGGTGCCCCACCACCAGGCGGGACGGGTTCCGTGCCTCGGTGGCCATCTCCGTCATGCCATACCCGGAGGTGGAGGAGGCGATGACGACGTCGGGATCCGTCACCGCGTCGACCTGGGCCAGGAGCGACCGCTTCAGTTCCAGGACCTCCGGGGCGCTCTCCTGCACGAAGCCGGCACCAGTGACGGCCTCGGCGAGGTCGGTATGGACGGTGATGTTGTCCTTCGACGCGTTCGGGGCCAGGCCCAGCCGGGTCAGGGCCGGCCACGCGGCGTCGATGAGCCGGCGAAGTCGGGGCTCGGCGTCCGGTGAGGGATCCCAGGCCTTCACGCGGTAGCCGCGGGCCAGGAAGTACGCCGCCCACCCCCCGCCGATGGTGCCGATGCCCACACAGGCGATCGTGTCGACGTCGTTGATGTCCCGCGGGGTGAAATCTTCGGTCATGGTCAGGCCTTCTTCTCGAGCTGGAGGATGTCGCGGGCCTCGTCCGGAGTGGCGACGGAGGATCCCAGGTCGTGCACGATCTGGATGGCACGCTCGGTGAGCTGGGCGTTGGTCGCCTTGACGCCCTTGCTGAGGTAGAGGTTGTCCTCCAGGCCCACCCGGACGTGCCCGCCGAGCAACACCGACTGGGCCACCCACGGCAACTGGTTCCGGCCGATCGCAAAGGAGGTCCACTCGGCGCCCGCGGGCAGCATGTTGACCATGGCCTGCAACAGGCCCGCATCGACCGGGGCGCCATAGGGGATGCCCATGCACAGCTGATAGAGCGGGGGAGGAGCGATGAGGCGCTCCTCGACCATGATGTTCGCGAACCACAGGTTGCCGGTGTCGAAGATCTCCATCTCCGGCTTGACGCCAAGCTCCTTGATGCATGCGGCGCCCTCGCGCAACATGTCCGGAGTGCTGATGTAGACCTGGCTGCCCTCCCCGAAGTTCAAGGATCCGCAGTCGATGGTGCAGATCTCCGGGCGCAGCTCTTCCACGTGGACCAGCCGTTCCCGGGCGCTGACCAAGTCGGTCCCCGGCAGCTGGGCAGTGGGGTGGTCGGGATCCAGGACGAGGTCACCGCCCATGCCCGCCGTGAGGTTGATGACCGGGTCCACGTCGCTCTCGCGGACCAGCCGGACCACGTCCCGGTACAGGGACACATCACGGGAGCCCTGGCCGCTGTGGATGTCGCGAACATGGATGTGGACCACGGAGGCGCCGGCGCGGGCGGCGGCAATCGCGTCGTCGGCTATCTGCTCCGGGGTGACCGGCACATGCTCACTCTTGCTCGTGGTGTCTCCGGAGCCGGTGAGGGCACAGGTGACGATGACCTTGCGGTTCATGCAGCACTCCCTTGCGATAGGACGATGTGGCGGTCGATGTAGCTCTCGACCTGGTGGTGCATCTGATCGGAAGTCAGCAGGCCGGTCAGGACCTTGATGCCCAAGCCGTCGATCAAGCTGGTGAGCTCCATGGCGAGGTCTGCCGGGGATGCCGGTGCGAACCCGCTGGCCTCCTGGCACTGGCGGATCGCGTCCTCGACCGTCCGGAGCCAGCGGCCGTAGCCCTGAGCGTGGTTCTCCCTACCGGAGTCATCGACGGCGACGTCAGCCCAGGTCTGCAGCCAGATGGAGAACTCCGCCCGGCCGCGTTCACCGGCAGGCAGCTGCAGTTCGACCAGGCGCCTGAGCCGGAGCACAGGGTCGGGGATGGAGTGCAGCTCGGCGATCTGGCGGTCGAAGGCGAGCTTGACCGAATAACGCAATGTCTCGGCGAAGATCTCGCGCTTACTCGGGAAGTAGTAATGGATCGCGGCGGTGCTCATGCCACAGGCGTAGGCGATGTCCGCGACGCGCACCGCTGAGTAGCCGCGGCGGGCGAACAGGCGCCATGCCGCCTCGATGATGGCCCGTCTCTTTTGCGCGTGTTCGTTGTTCTCCGGGTGACGCGTGGGCAGCACCATCGCCGGTGGGGGAACCGACGGGCCCTCCGCCGCGTCAGAACCCGAAAGCAACCAATTAACGGTGACGCCAGTGACATCGGCCAAGGTGGTCAATTCCTCGGGATGGAAGCGGCGCGCCCCGTTCAGGGCCTTGGACAACTTCGTCTCGTCCAACCCCATGTGGCGGGCGACTTCGCGCTGTGCCATCCCCGAGTTGCGAATGGACGCCCGCACCCGCTCTGTGATCTGCGTCTCATTGCTGGCCATGGGCCGAAACTATCCTGAGCTTGCGATTACGGCAAGGGGTGCTGGTGAAGAATCAGATGATTGCGATGCGGTTCGGCTAAGTGCCACCGAGCATGACCGAGGGGACGGGGCTCTCGTCGAGCGCAAGAAGTTGGTCGTAGCTGCAGAAGTCATTGCCGATCCACGGACTCTCGCCTCCAGGATCCGACGCCCCGCGGGTCGCTTGAAGCGGGAGTCGACGCTGTGCTTTCCCGGCGTCAGAATCACCGGGGGCATGCGTTCCCGCGGTGCGGCAACTGCCATAAATCAAGCGCCGATAAGTTACCTTATGTCAACTTGAGCATGGCATGTTCGCGGTATCTGCAAATTCGTCAGTGTGCACGACTCCCCGTGATGGCGGCCGTCCGGTCGGCTTTTGGAAGAGATCTCGGGCGTCCATGTCGGGGCGGTGTCCAGACGGTGGGCATCAAACCGGGATCTGACCTGAAGCTTGTACAAGTCTTGACCGGTATTCGCATGATGCACGAAGCGTTCGCACATTATGCGAACGACTCAGCCGTAGTCGGCGGCCCCTGACCAGCCCCACAAGCGGAAAACCAGCCAAATACGCCGGTCCTGAATACGCAAGGCCAGCACTTGACGATTCACCATGTGCAGTTCCCGCACATCGTGAGGATCCGGCTGACGCGATGGTCCCTTCCCTGAGTGAAGTCTGACCGGCACGTCTGTTGCCTCGCCGTCGGTCCGTGGAGGGCCGGGCAGGGTGACGGGGATCCGCCATGCACCAGTCCGGCCCAGGGCTCACCCGCGTGCTTTCGTGGCACACGATGCCAGCCGTACATCGCTTGACGTGCCGGCTTCCTCGGGCGTCACCGGTGGACGACAAGGCATGTCTGGCACCGGAGCTAGTGCCTCAGGACTTGCTACGCGGCCTGACGGCACTGCCGCAGGCACCAAGGTCACCGGGTTGGCGGTTCCGGTAGAGCGGTGGCGGCTGACCGGCGGGAAGCCACCTGCCGCCCTCGGCGGAGGTCACCTGTAGCCGTAGACGATTCCGTAGGAGTAGCCGTAGGTGATCGTGCCGATGCTGGACACGTGCTTGCTGCGATAGCAGGGCTTGGAGTCGATGACCCAGGTGGTGGGACCGGCGTTGATCGAGGCCACCATGTTCTTCCGCGCCGTTTCGCACGCCGAGTAGGTGTTGCCGCCGTAGTTGATGATTTTCCTGACGTAATAGGCCTCGGCGGGGGCTGCGGCGCCCGCCACCAATGCCCCGGCGAATGCCAGGGACGCGATCGTCCTCATAGTGCGCTTCATGATCGGCTCCCCTTCACCCGTCCACGACTGACTGCCCACCGGCATCATAGGGCCCGTGGATTACACTGGGCACCCCTGCCTGGGCGATACGGCGATGGTCAGCAACTAGGCGTGGGGTACTGGTGAGAGCCGGGAATCGGCCCACGCCCAGTCCCGCGGCCGGACATGCAGGGGCTGCTGGGAGGGATCGTCATGTCGTCGGAGAAGGTTCCCTCTACCTCTATCCTGCCTTGTTGTAGGCCTCGATGATGTCCTGGTGGATGCGGCCGCGGGCGGAGACCGCGTATCCGTTGTCCTTGGCCCACTGCCGAATAGCCGCAGCCTGTTGGCGCTGGGCCGGCGGCGCTGTGGCGCGGGCCCTTCGGACGTAGGCCCTCAACTGGCTGCGCAGTTGCTTGGCATTGGCCGCGGAAAGGTCGATTTCGTAGTGTCGGCCATCCAAACCGAACGGGATGGTTTCCTTTGCCGGGGATCCGTCCAGGTCGTCGATCAGGACTACCTCTGCCTTCTGGGCCATGGGTTCCTCAGTTCGTGGTCTCGTGGGGTCGGCGCTGCTTGGCGCGCCGGTCGACAGGATATCCGGCACTCGCCTTGTCAGAGACCCTTATCGAGGCATTCGGTGTTGCCCGCGGCCCCGCTTTGCTGGGACCTTGGTCTGCTTAAACTCCGCGGGGGTCGGCTCGAGTTCCCCGGCCCCTCCAACCCACGGTTCCCAGAATCTGTTCGGCGTTCGACACATTTCGTGCACCTACGATCCTGCTCGTGGGGCGCGGCGAGATTCACTTCCGCTGGACCCGTCCATGTCGCCCGGGGTCAGCGGGTCACGGGAGTGAACGTGAGCGTAGATTTGGGCGACCGTGCCGACCATGTTCCCCTTGACGTCGTAGACGGCGGCGTCACGCTCACGGTCGGTGAGGGGGAAATCCTCCATCGTGCTGTTCTCCTATCTGGGCGTCGTTGGCGGAGGTGGCCAGCGCGGACAGCACCTCGAGGCCCCCACGGAGGTGGTCCTTAAGATGATCAGGTTCCCGCGGCGATGCCTATTGCCGCGGGAACCTGTTCGAGGTGTGCCCTAGGCGGGCCGGCCATTGACCATCCGGGGCAAGCCCAGGGGGTTGTCATCGCGCAGGGCTTCGGGCAGCTGGTGCTGGGGGAACCCTTGGTAGGCCACGGGCCGCAGCCAGCGATCGATGGCGGCGGTGCCCACGGAGGTCGAGCCGGCGGCGGTGGTCGCCGGGTAGGGGCCGCCGTGCTGCTGGGCGTAGGTGACGGAGACGCCGGTGGGCCACTGCCCCCACAGCACCCGGCCGGCCTTGCGCGCCAGGATCTCCACGAGGGCGGACACATCCTCGTCCGGATCGGCGAACACGGTGGCCGTGAGCTGGCCCTCAAAGGTCTCGGCCAGGGCCACGAGCTGGGATGCGTCCGTGTACTCGACCACGACGGCGGCCGGTCCAAAGCACTCCCGCTGCAGGGCCTGGGGGTCGGCGAGCATGGCCGCGGCGGTAGTGCGCAGTAGCGTCGGGCTGGGGGCCTCGGCCAGCGGATCCGATCCTTGGGCCAGGACCTGGATGTCGGGATGGCTGTCGAGCTCGCCCAGCACCTCCTGGTATCCATCCACGATCCGGTCGTTGAGCAGCGGGGCTGCAGGGGCTAGCTCGGCATCGCGCAGCTGGTCGATGATGGCCGACCCGGCCGGAACGATGAGGGTGCCGGGCTTGGTGCAGAACTGGCCCGCCCCGGCCGTGAAGGAACCGAGGAAACCGTCCACGATCGCCTGGTCCTGGGTGGCGGCAGCTTCGGGGGTGACGAACACGGGGTTGTTGCTGCCCAGCTCCCCGTAGAACGGGATCGGATCCGGGCGTGAGGTCGCCAGATCGAACAGGGCGCGGCCGCCGGGGATGGACCCGGTGAACCCACCGGCCTTGACCCGGTGGTCCTGGAGGGCGGCGGTGCCGGCTTCGCGGCCGAAGATCACGGCGAACAGTCCCTCCGGGGCGCCGGCGGCAGTCAGGGCCTCGGCGAGGACCTGGCCGGTCCGCCGGGAAAGTTCGGCGTGGCCTGGGTGGGCCTTGAGGATCACGGCGTTGCCGGCGGCCAGGGCCGAGGCAGTGTCACCTCCGGCCACGGAGAAGGCGAAGGGGAAGTTGCTGGCGGCAAAGACCACCACCGGGCCCAGGGCCTCTTTCCATCGGCGCAGGTCCGGCCGTGGGGCGCCCATCGGCCATTCCGCATTGGCCGGGTCGATGCGGACGTCGAGGTAGCCGCCGTCGCGCAGCACCTCGCCGAACAGCCGCAGCTGGAAGGTGGTGCGCTTGAGTTCCCCGCGCAACCGCGGCTCGGGCAGGTGGGTCTCGGCCATGGCCAGAGGCACCAGTTCGTCCGCCGCGGCGTCCAAGGCGGCCGCCGCGGCGTCGAGCACGGTGGCACGGATGGCCGGTCGGGTGTCCGCCCAGGCGTGCGAGGCCTGCTCGGCGCCGGCCAACACGGGCTCGAGCTCCTCCAGGGTGGTCGGCTGCGGGGCGGTCTTCAGGTCAGTGGTCATCGTGGATCTCCTGGTGGTACGGGGTGGTCGGTCCTCAAGGAGCGAGGAGGGGTCAGTCTGCGGTGTCCAGGGCGGCCAGGTCGGACAGGGCGACGGGGTGGGCGACGGGCCGCTTGGCCACCGAACGCAGCGAGTCCTGCGTGGCCTGGGCGCCACTGGCGATGCAGGACGCGGCGAACCCGCAGACCCGGCCCTGGCACCAGCCCATGCCGGCGCGGGTCATGGACTTCACGGTGCGGGCATCCTCGGCGCCCAGCTCGTCCCGGGCGGCGGTGATGTCCCCGGCGGTGACCTCTTCACACCGGCAGACGATGGTGTCCTCCTCTAACCAGTCCTGCCAGTGCTGGGGCACCGGGTGGGCGGTGTGCATGGCTTGGGCGAAGGCCCGGTGCGCTGTCACGGTCCGCCTGAGGCGGGCGCCGCCGTCGGACTCGGCGCCGGAGGCGGCGCGTCCGGCGATCTCGCCCTCGGCGACGGCCAGGACCGCTCCCCCGACGCCGGTCACCTCCCCGGCCAGGTACAGGCCCGGCACCGTGGACTGCTGGCGGTCGTCGACCACACAGACCAGTGAGCCGTCAGTGTCGATCCGGGTCTGGGCGCCCAGGGACACCGGCAGCTCCACCTGGGGGGTGAAGCCCCAGCCGAAGCCGACCGTGTCCACACCCTCGAGGGTTTGCTCGGTGCCGGGCACCGGCCGACCCTGGGCGTCGAGGCGGGCGAGTTGGACGGCCTCGACGTGCTGGTCCCCCAGCACGGCGATGACACCGGTGCGCAGCCGGTACGGTATCCGGTTCCTCAGGAACAAGGCGGCGTACTCGGCACCCTCGAGCCCCTTGGCGGGCACCCGGGCAGCAGCGCCCAGCCCCGCGGCCCACCCGGTGAGGTTCGTGGACTCGCACACGGCCAGCACCCGACCCCCGGCCTGGACCACGTTCGCCGCCACGGGCAGCAGGAACGGGCCGGTGCCGGCGATCACGACGTTCTTCCCGGGGGCCTGGTGGTTGGTCTTGATGAAGCCCTGGATGCCGCCGGCGGCCATGACGCCGGGCAGGTCCCAACCCGGTACCGGCAGCTGGCGGTCATAGCCACCGGCGGCGATGACGAGGCGGCGGGCCCGGACGGTGAGCCCGTCGCGGGCGTCGGTGTCGTGGCTCGGGGTGGTGCGCAGGATGAACCCGTCCTCGACGCGCTGGACCATCCAGACCTGCTGACCGGGACGGAACCCGATCCGGCCTGCAGTGATGCCAGCGTCGAACCGACGGCGCAAGTCCTGGTAGGTGGCCCAGCCGTGGTGGCCGGTGCCGTCCTGTTCTGGGTGGACGTCCTCGGCGGCATGGCGCCAGAACTGCCCGCCGGGCTGGTCGTTGGCGTCCAAGCACACCACGGACGCCCCCGCCTCGGCCGCGGCGGTCGAGGCGGCCAGGCCAGCAGGCCCGGCTCCGATGACGGCCACATCGGCTATGGGCGCGACGGGGTCAGAGGATCCCGGGAGGGTGCTCATGCGCTCTCACCGGCCTTTGCGGTCGGGGTATCGGGGCCGTCCTGGCCGGGGGCGCAGGTGGTGGGGGCAGTACCGTTGATGGCCATCCCCGGGCGCAGGGTGACCATGCAGGCGCGTTGGTTGGGGGCACCGTCGACCTCGACGAGACAGTCGAAGCAGACCCCGATCCCGCAGAACAGTCCGCGGGGCCGGTCATGGGCGCGCGTGCTGCGCCAGGACCGGATGCCGTTGGTGACCAGGGCGGCACCCACGGTCGAACCGGCGGCGGCGGTCAGGGCGGCGCCGTTGAAGGTGGCCGTGACCATGCCGGGGGGCTGGGGCTGGTCCATCACTTCGCCTCCTCGAGGTGGACGGGGTGGGGAATGCTCTCGCCGAACCGGTGGGGAGCGAAGGCATCCAGGGACAGGTCCGGGTCCCGGCCGGCCAGGGCCTGGGCCATCAGCTTGCCGGTGCCCACGGACAGGCCGATGCCGGCTCCCTCGTGGCCGGCGGCGTGCCAGAGCCCGGGGGCCCGGTCGTCGTGGCCGATGACGGGCAGGTGGTCCGGGCAGTAGGGGCGGAAGCCGTGGTAGTGCCGCAGGACCTTGACCTCGCGCAGGAAGGGGAACAGCTCCATGGCGTTGCGGGCGATCGTGGACAGGGCCGGCAGGCTCACCGTGCGGTCGAAGCCGACGCGTTCGCGACTGGAGCCGATGAGGATGGTGCCCGCCGGGGTTCCCTCCACGACGGGTGATCCCTGCAGTCCGGCATCGGAGCTGCCGACGTTGTCCACGTACTCGGCCGCGTACACCTTGTGGTGGACCATGGGCGGCAACGGCTCGGTGACCATGACGAAGCCCCGGCGCGGCCGGACGGGTACGTCCACGCCGGCGTGGGCGGCCAGGTCGGCGGCCCAGGTGCCGGTGGCGTTGACCACGGCCGGGGCGTGGAACGTCCCGGCGACGGTGTGCACCCCGGTGACCTGGTCGCCGGCGCGCACGAACCCGGTGACCGGTGCCCCGGTGGTCACCTCGGCACCGTGGGCGCGGGCCATCCGCAGCAGGTGGGCGGCCACCAGCATGGGCTGGACCTGGCTGTCCTGCGGGTAGTACGCCGCGCCGAGGGCGTCCGGGGAGATGTTCGGCTCCAGGTCCCGCAGCTGGTCGATGGACAGGTCCTGGGCGTCGATGCCGAAGCCGCGCTGGGTGGCGGTCAGCCGGTTCAGGGAGGCCAGGCTGGAGGGCCGGGAGGCCACGATGATCCCGCCCTTGCTCTCGAACTCCCACAGTCCGGCGTGCTCGGCGAGGTCTTCCTTCCACACGCCCAGGGAGTACTTGGTGAGCTCGAGTTCGGGACCCAGTTCCTTGTCGGAGACGAGGATGTTGCCCTCGCAAGCCGAGGAGGTGCCGTTGGCCGGCAAGTCTCGCTCCACGACGGTGACCCGGAGCCCCTCGAGGGTGGCGAAGTAGGCGATGGCCGCGCCGATGACGCCGGCGCCGATCACCACGACGTCGCTGGTCGTACCCATGGTGCCGATCACCGGTCCTTTCCGGGGTCGCAGGCGCCGGCCCAGATGCCCCGGGCGTGGCTGATGTGCCGGGCCATCAGCTCGCGGCAGCCGAGGGCGTCGCCGGAGCGCATCAGGTCCAGCAACTGGTGGTGTTCGCGGGCCGAGTCGGCCAGCTTGCCCTGGCGGACCAGGGCGTGCAGGCCGTACATGCGGGTGCGTCGGCGCAGGGAGGTCGAGAGCTCGGTGAGGTGGGCGTTACCCGCGTGGTCCAGGATCGCCGCGTGGAATTGGCGGTCGGCGGTGAGGAACCCGCTCAGGTCCTGGGCCTGGGCGGCGGCCAGGCACTGGTCTGCCAGCCGGTCCAGGACAACCAGACCGTCCACCGGCACGGAGCCGACCACGCTGGCCACAGTGGGCGGTTCCAGCAGCAGCCGGATCTCGGTCAGCTCGTCCAGTTCCCGGTCCGTGACGGTGGTGACCCGAAAGCCCTTGTTCTTGACGGTCTCCACCAGCCCGTCGCGGGCCAGGTCCATCATGGCCTCGCGCACCGGGGTCGCGGAGACACCGAGCTGTTGGCCCAGCGCCGGCGCGGACACCACCTGGCCCTCGGCGATCTCACCGGTGACGATGGCGGCGCGGAGCCGTTCCGTGACCGACTCGCGCAGGCTGGTGGAGCGGACCACCGGGTCGAAAGCGGCAGCGGTGGCCGTCCCGGGCGGGGACGCCGGCGCACCGGCAGTGAGGCTCATGAGGTGCACTCCTCATACACGACGCCGGCCAGGGTCAGGTCCTCCCAGGACATGCCCACGCCCGTGAACAGGCAGCAGGTCTGCGGGGTCCGGCGCAGCCGGCCGCCCACGAGGTCCTTGAGGTTGGGCAGGTCCATCGCCTGCCATTCCTCGGTGCTGCGGGCCGGGATCAGGTCTCCGCTCTCACGCCAGGACGAGGCACGTCCCTCCACGACGACATCGCTGCGCCGGACCAGGGTGGCATCAACCTCGCGAGCATCCAGCCCATGCTGGCCGACGGAGGCGATGATGGCCCCGTCTCGGGGCAGGGACCCGTCGAACAGGGGCACCGGGGAGGTGCTCACGCACACGATGATGTCCGCTTCCCGGACCGCGGCACTGGGGTCCCCGGTCACCGGGGTGACTGGGATGCCCTCGGCGGCCAGGGTGGCCACGAGGTCGGCCAGGCGCTGCGGGTTGCGGCCGACGACCTGGACGGTGGCGTCCGGGAAGACCGCCCGGGCGGCTCGGACGTGGTTCAGGCCCTGCACGCCGGCGCCGAACACCAGGATGCGGGGGTCCGCGCCGAGGGCCTCCCCCTCTGGGGCGGCGGCGGCAATGTGCTTGACGGCAGTCAGGGTGGTCGCCGGGGTGCGGATGGCGGTGAGCGTGGCCCCCTCCATGGTGGCCAGCGGGGCCAGGGTGTCGGCGTCGAACAGGGCGTAGACACCCTGGATCTTGTCCAGCCCGCGGGCTGGGTTGCCCGGGGCGATGGTCGCCACCTTCACCCCGGTGTACCGGGATCCGCCCTCGGTGGGCATC
The DNA here is from genome assembly GCF_005877055.1 of Citricoccus sp. SGAir0253. Classification (NCBI taxonomy): domain Bacteria; kingdom Bacillati; phylum Actinomycetota; class Actinomycetes; order Micrococcales; family Micrococcaceae; genus Citricoccus; species Citricoccus sp. SGAir0253. The sequence continues at coordinate 107,615 of NZ_CP039425.1, forward strand.
AGCAGGAACTCGCCCTCGGGGGCCGGGCTGAACAGGCGCGGGCTGTCGCGTTCGGGATCCACTTCGCCCCGCAAGCCATCCTCCAGGGCCTGGATGGCACGCTCGAACGGCAGGACCCGGCGGATGGTGTCGGCGTCGAAGTAGGGCAGCGTCACAGCAGGAATCCTTCCGGGTACGGGTCGGTGGGATCGAGGAAGTACTGGGCGGTGCCCGTCAGCCAAGCCCGTCCGGTGATGGTCGGCAGCACGGCGGGCCGGCCGCCAACCGTGGTCTGGCCGGTGAGTCGGCCGATGAACCGGGAGCCGATGTAGGACTCATTGACGAAGTCGGTGTCCAGGGCGAGCTCCCCGCGGGCGTGCAGCTGAGCCATGCGCGCGCTGGTGCCGGTGCCGCAGGGAGAGCGGTCGAACCAGCCCGGGTGGATGGCCATGGCGTGCCGGGAATGGGCCGACGTGGACCCCGGGGCCTTGAGGTAGACGTGATGACAGCCCCGGATGTCGTCGCGCTCGAGGTGGACGGGCTCCTCGGTGGCGTTGATCGCCTCCATGATCGCCAGCCCGGCGGCGAGCAGGTCGTCCTTGCGGTCCCGCTCGAACGGCAGCCCCAGCTGCTCCAGGTCGACGATGGCGTAGAAGTTGCCGCCGAACGCCAGGTCGTAGCAGACCGGCCCGAACCCCGGGACATCCACGACCGCGTCCAGCCGGTCCACGTAGGAGGGCACGTTGCGGATGGTCACGGCCACGGCCTGGCCGTCCTCGACTGCGACGTCCGCGACGACCAGACCCGCAGGAGTGTCCAGGCGGACCGTGGTTACCGGCTCCACGACGGGCACCATCCCGGTCTCCACCAGTACGGTCACCACCCCGATGGTGCCGTGTCCGCACATCGGCAGCAGGCCGGAGACCTCGATGAAGAGCACGCCGAAGTCGGCATCGTCACGGGTGGGCGGCTGTAGGATGGCCCCGCTCATGGAGGCATGGCCGCGCGGCTCGGTCATCAGCAAGGTGCGGATGCCGTCCAGGTGCTCCATGAAGTACAGCCGGCGTTCGGCCATGGTGGTCCCGGGGATGGTGCCGATCCCGCCGGTGATCACCCGGGTGGGCATGCCCTCCGTGTGGGAATCCACGGCGTGGAAGATACGGCTCGTCCTCATGCTGGCGTCTCCGTTGGTCGATGAGGGGCCCTCCCATGGTGAAGGGCCCGCAGGGATGGTGGGTGCGGGTGCGGGCGGGGCGGCATCGGAGGCGCCCCGCCCGCACCCGGGCTGCAGGCTTAGTTGTAGCCCTTGGCCAGCACTTCCTGGGTGTCGGCGATGACCTGCTCGCGGACCGCCGCGGACAGCGGGCCGCGCGGCGGACGGCAGGCGCCGCCCTTGAGGCCGATCACGTCCATGGAGAGCTTGATGGACTGCACGAACTCCGTCTTGGTGTCCCAGCGCAGCAGCTTGTGCAGGTCACGGTAGAGGACCTTGGCCCGGTCCAGGTCCTCGGACTTGCCCGAGGTGGACAGGCGGTAGAGCTCCACCGTGGACTGGGGGATGGCGTTCGGGTAACCGGCCACCCAGCCCACGGCCCCGGCCATGCCCATCTCCAGGACCGTGTCATCGGTGCCGATGAGCAGGTCCATCTCCGGGGCCAGCTCCTTGATCTCGTAGGCCCGGCGCGGATCACCGGTGAACTCCTTGACGCCCACGATGTATCCCTCCCCGTGCAGCCGGGCGATGATCCGCGGGGTGAGGTCGACCTTCGTGTCGATGGGGTTGTTGTAGCCCACGACCGGCAGGCCGACGGAGGCAACACGGCGGAAGTGGTCCACGACCTCCTCCTCGGTGGCCCGATAGCTGTTCGGGGGAAGCAGCATGATCGCCTGCGCCCCGGCCTCGGCGGCCTGCTCGGCCCAGCGCTGGGACTCCATCCCGCCGTAGGCACCGGCCCCGGCCATCACGGTGAACCCCTCCGGGGCGGCCTCGACCGCGGTGGTGATCACCCGGGCGCGCTCCTCGGCGGTCAGGGTCTGGTACTCGCCCAGGGAGCCGTTCGGGGCGATGCCGTCACAGCCGTTCTCGGCCAGGAAGCGCACGTGCTCGGCGAAGGCATCGAAGTCAACGCTGAGGTCGTCCTTGAAGGGCAGCGAGGAGGCCACCAGCACGCCGTGCCAGGGCTTCTTCTCGGCGGTGGTCGCCAAGTCGGGGGCGGTTGCGGTTGCGGTCATCGGTTTCGTCCTTTCGAACGTCAGGAAGGGGTGAGGTGAAGAAAAGGGGGAAAGCGTGGCCCTCGTCACCCATAGTACTATGTGACATTTTACTGTGCAAGTGTGGGCCCCACGTGGCGGCGGTCAGTCCCTGGGGGCCTTGCCCGCGACCCGGGTGTACGAGCCTGGTTCGGCGCCGCCGTGGGCGGCATCGGTGTCGACGCGGTCGCCGGCCGGGTGGTCCTGAACCCAGAAGTCGGCGCCCGTGATGCCCAGGGCGGTGGGGTCGAAGACGGGGTCGAGCCCGTCCGTCCGCTGGCGGTCGTAGTCCCGGATGACCTTGTAGACCACCGGGGAGAGCAGCAGGAGGCACACCATGTTGATCCAGCCCAGGGAGGCATAGCCGATGTCCCCCACGGTCCACATCACGTCGGCCGACTCCACGGCACCGTAGAAGGTGATGGCGAGCATGCCCAGCTTCAGGGCCAGGTTGAGGATCGGGCCCGGTTCCCGGCCCACGAGGAAGACCAGATTGGTGTGGGCGATGTAGTAGAAGGCCACCAGGGTGGTGAAGGCGAAGAAGAACAGGGCGATGGCCACGAATCCCGGCCCGAACCCGGGCAGGGCCGAGTTCACCGCTTCCTGCGTGTAGGCCGAGCCGGCCTCGATGCCCTCGAGGTTGGTGACGACGGGATCGCCGCTGTCCCGGAACACGTTGTAGGACCCAGTCATGACGATCATGATGCCGGTGGCGAAGCAGACCACCACGGTGTCGATGAAGATGGAGAAGGACTGGACCAGGCCCTGCTTGGCCGGGTGGGTCACGGAGGCCGCGGCCGAGCCGTAGGTGCCCTCGCCGACGCCGGCGACGTTGGAGAACACGGCACGGCGCACGCCCCAGGCGATGGCGTATCCGGCCATGCCGGCGAACACCTCATTGGCGCCGAAGGCGCTGGAGATGATCAGGCCCAGCGTGGGCAGCAGGTCCTCGAGGTTGATGATGACGATGATGAAGGCCACCAGGATGTACCCGACGGCCATGAGCGGGACCATGAACTGAGCGGCATGGACGATGCGGCGGGTCCCGCCGAGGATCACGAAGCCCAGCAGGGCGGTGACGGCGATGGCGGACACCCACACCGGCAGGCCGAAGGCGTGTTCCAGAGACCCGGCGATGTTGTTGGACTGCACGCCCGGGAACAGGAACCCGTACCCGAGCATGGTCATCACGGCCAGGACGGCCGCCAACCACTTGATCCTCAGGCCGTGCTTCACGTAGAAGGGCATGCCGCCTCGGTGCTCCCCGTTGATCTTGCGCTTGAAGACTTGGGCCAAGGAGGACTCGGCGAAGGAGCTGGCCGATCCCAGCAGGGCGCAGACGACCATCCACAACAGGGCGCCGGGCCCGCCGGCGGCCACGGCGGTGCCGACGCCCGCGATATTGCCCACTCCCACCCGGCTGGAGATGGTCAGTAGCAGGGCCTGCAACGGGGAGATCCCGCCGCCATGATCCGCCTTGGGCTTGAGGATTTGGCGCAGCGTGTCGCCGATCAGGCGGAACTGGGCCGCCCGGGTCACGACGGTGAAGAACAGTCCCACGGCCAGCGCGAAGTACGCCATGGGGTTCCAGAGGTTGTCGCTTATTGCGGTGAGAAGGTCCATCGTTTCCTCGGGGGTCGGGAAGAGGTGCAGGAGTACCCGCGACGGGGCATCGACCCAGCTCCAGTCGAGAGGACTCGCGAGCCATCAGGGTGGGCCAGATCACAACGAGTGAAATATTACATGTCACACAGCATGAGGCAAGGCACCTGGTGGACTCGACACTGCTCCACCACTGGGCCGGCCTGGAGCGGTGGCGCCGGGCCCGAGGGGGCCGCTCTAGAGTTGAGGCTGCGGCTGGAACCCACGAAGGGAATGCACGGATGGACACCGAGGGACTCAACCTGCCCGGCCTGGTCGGGCGGCTCAACCTGCGCGAGGAGGTCACGGCGGCGATCCGGGCCGCACTGGTCACGGGCCAGATGCAGCCCGGACAACTGTATTCAGCCCCCAAGCTTGCGGAGCAATTCGGGGTCTCCGCCACCCCGGTGCGCGAGGCCCTGCTGGACCTGGTGACCGAGGGGCACTTCGAGGTGGCCCGCAACAAGGGCTTCCGCGTCCGTCGCCTGAACGCCTCCGAGCTCGACGAACTCGCCGAGATCCGCCTGTACCTTGAGCCTCCGGCGATGGCGGCCGTCGCGCAGGCCGCGGCCTCCACCCCGGAGGTCGCCTCCACGATCACCGCACTGCGCCCATTGGCCGAGGAGATCGTCCGCTTCGCCCAGACCGGGGACCTGCTCGCCTACATCGAGGCGGACACGCAGTTCCACGCGGAGTTCCTCACGATCCACGGCAACGCCCAGCTCGTGGAACTCGTCCGAGACCTGCGCACCCGGTCGCGCCTGTTCGGCCTCGAGAGCCTCTTCGCCTCCGGGGCGCTGTCGACGCTGGCCGAGGAGCACGTCCGCATGGTGGAGCTCGGCGCGCAGGGCCACGCCGAGGAACTCGCCGCCCTCACCCGGCAGCACATCGGCCACGTCCGCGAGGAATGGGCCGGCGACGCTGGAGAGCCGGGGTAGAGATCGGGGTGTCGGACCCAAAACCTTTCTGCAGGGAACGAGGGTGCACCGGCACAGGGTGGAGAGCGGCCGGAAGGTAACCGGCTAATCCGTGGACCGGCCCCATGGTGATATGTAATATGTCACACACCGCATGAGTCGGCCCTTCTCCATCTTCGGAAGGGCTCTCCGCTGCCGCAGGCCGCCACGAGCGGTCGGCACGGGCGTGCTTCCGGGACCCTGCTTCCGAGGTGCTTTTCGCGTCAGGGCTCCGGCCATCCCCGCCCGCCCGGCAAGGAGGAAGCATCCGGGCCCGGGACTGGCCTGTGGTCAGCGCGCCTCGGCCGGCACCCAGCAGCTCAAGCTCGACAGTCCATCCCGCCTGAAAGGTCCCCATGTCTGCCATCAGCCCCCCTGCTGAGCGAGAGAAGTCTCGCCGCGTCCGTAAGGTGATGTCGGCCTCCGCAATCGGTCACTTCGTCGAGTGGTTCGACTTCGCGGTCTACGCCTATGCCGCGCCCGTGATCGCCCGGCAATTCTTCCCGGAGTTCGACACGACCGCGGCGTTGCTCTCCACTTTCGCCGTCTACTCCGTCGGCTTCATCGCCCGCCCCGTGGGCGCCTTCCTGCTGGGCGGTCTCGGTGACCGCTACGGACGCAAGAAGATCCTGGCCGCGGTCATCCTGCTCATGGGCGTGGCCACCACTCTCATCGGCCTGCTCCCCACCTACGCTGCCATCGGCGTCGCGGCACCGATCCTGCTGGTCGTCCTGCGCATGATTCAGGGACTCTCGGCGGCCGGGGAGACTATCGGATCCAACTCCTTTGTCGCCGAGCACTCCCCCATCGCCACCCGCGGACGGAACGTGGGCATCGTCTACACCGCCTCCAACCTCCCGCCGGTTATCGCCGCCCTGCTGGTCCTCGGACTCACGACCGTCCTCTCCGGGGAAGACTACGAGTCCTGGGGATGGCGAATTCCCTTCCTGCTCGGTGCCCCGCTGGCGATCGTGGGACTGTACATCCGGACCCGCGTCGAGGAATCCCCGGCGTTCCTGGAGATGCGCGAGACCCGCCAGGTTGAATCCGCCCCCATCCGCACCGTCTTCTCCGAGCAGTGGCGTGCCATGCTCTTCGTCTTCGCCATGGCCGCCGTGGCCAGCCTCGGTTACTACTCGCTCACCGGGTACTTCTACTCCTACATGACCGTGACGATCGGACTGTCCTCACAGGACGCCCTGCTGTCCAACAGCATCGCCCTGCTCGTCACCTTCGTTACCGTTCCACTCGTCGCGGCCATTTCCGACCGCGTTGGACGCCGCCGAACCCTGCTGACCGCCATGGCCTTCAGCGCGCTGGTCGCCATCCCGGCCTACCTCTTGGTCAGCACCGGCACCCTCGGTGCCGCCATCGGGGCCCAAGCATTGCTCGGGCTGGCCCTCGGCGCAGTGTTCGGGCCTGCCGGGCCGGCCTATGTCGAGATGTTCCCGGCACGGGTGCGCTACACCGGGGCCTCCATCAGCTACAACATGGCCTTCACCATCTTCGGGGGCACCGCGCCCCTGCTGGCCACCTCCCTGATCGCCTGGTCTGGCTCCTCCATCGCCCCCGCCTGGTACATCGTCACCGTCACGGTGCTCGCCTTCGCGGTGCTGTGGACCATGCCGGAAACCAGCCACCGGTCGATGCAGGACGCCGCCCCCGCCCCGGATAAGGACCGTGACGACCAGAGACGGCAGGACGAACTGCGGGACATCGCTGCCGGAACACCCACCGGTCACTGAGACGGTCTCTCCCAACCCAGGCAACGGCCTGCACCAGGTGCGTCCTGCCAGCCATGCCCCCCGAGGACCCCGGGAGAGTCGTGGCCGGAGGCGTCGGCACACTTGATCCCGGCCGCCGACGGCGCCCCTGCCGCGATGCAGGGGCGCCGTCGACCTGTCTAGGGCAACGGGATCCACGTTTCCGCTGAGGCAGGAGGCCTCTTTATTCAGGCGTATGCCGGCGGTCGTCGCGGACGGTCTCCCGTCGCTGCCGGGTCATCTCCTCCAAGGGCATGCCCTCCGACCGCGCCAAAGACTCGGATGCCGCTCGCTTTCCCGGCGCAGCGTTGAAGTCCAATGGCAGGCTCTGTCAGCCTGTTGCTCTGTCAGTCTGTGGTTCCGGAGTCGCCGGGAAGGGCATCGAGGGCCGCTGTGATCTGGTCCTCCGCGGGCACAAGTTCCTGGTCGGCCGGAGGGAGCTGATCGTAGGTGTAGGCGGCGACCGCCATCGGTGAGGTGGCTCGGCCTAGGGAGTACCGCACCGTGTGGTCGTTCTTGGATCCACAGATCAGAATCCCCACGGTGTCGTGATGGAAGGACCGACGTAACTGGTCGTCGACCACGGCCACGTAGAAGTTCAGCTTCCCGGCGTACTCGGGCTGGAACTTGCCCGTCTTGAGCTCGATGACGTAGTAGCGCAGCTGCTCGACGTGGAAGAACAACAGGTCCAGGTAGAAGTCATCGCCCTCGACCTCCAGGTGCACCTGCCGGTCCACGAACGCGAACCCGGGGCCCAGCTCCCGCAGGGTCTCCACGATTTGGTCGGTCAGCCGCTGCTCCAGGTCCCTCTCGGCGATCTCCCCGGTGAGCCCGAGGAACTCGAAATTGTAGGGATCCTTCGCGGCCTGCTGGACCAGCTCCGAACTCGGGGCCGGCAGTAGTTCGGTGAAGTTTGACGGGGCCGACCCGGTGCGCTCCATTGCCTGTCCGGAAATCATGTTCGCCAGCACGTTGCGGGACCACCCGTGCTCGACCGCGGCCGCGGCGTACCAGTCCCGGGACCGGGTGCTTTGAAGCCTGTCCAGTAGGACTCGGATGTGGCCCCAAGGCAGTTGTCCCACAGCTTGTGGGACATTTGGGTCCCAACCAGGCCAGCTGGCGGCGAAGGCGCGCATGTAGAACAGGTTGCTGCGGGACAGGCCCTTCATCTGCGGGAACTCCGCCCGCAGATCTTCGGCCAGCCGGTGCACCACCCCGGCGCCCCAGCCCTGCCGGTCCTGCCGGGCCAGGATCTCGGATCCGATCGACCAGTACAGGCCGATCAGCTCGGTATTGACCGTACGCCGTGCCGTCGCCTGCGCCCGCCGCACCCGGTCTTTCAAGGACTCCAGCAGCTCGGTGTAGTCATCGGGCAACGGGGCCATGGGCGTCGGGTTCACGGACCAGACCCTAGCCGAGCCGCCGGACGTGGCCCGAGCTGGGGTGCCCACGCCCCTCTCCCCCGCCGGAACCTCGTCCGCTCCTCACCGAGGGCCGGTCAGGGGGGCGTTCTCTCGGGTCTGGAGGGCTTCCCCGTCCGGTATTGGAGGCCTGGCCGATGCCCTGGAAGCGTCGGCGGCGCGGCGGTCCGGACGAAAGTGCCCCGGTGTATGAGCGCGCCGGGCATGACGAAGGCCCCAGCCGAGGGGAGGCTGGGGCCTTCTGTCGCCATCACTCGCACCTTGATGAGGTGTGATCCACCATAGGCAGCCACCCTGAGGACCGGCTGGGCGCCGAGTGGGATATTGCCCAGCGGCGAGTGATCTCGAGAGACAGGGGGAGCAGTCGGCAGTGTCCCGGGGTGCCGCTTCCTACCGTGCGGTGTACATCGGTGAACCTGATGAACTCAGGCCCCCGTTCCTCACTGCTCCTCCCCCGGGCCCGCCCCGGCAATGACGGCCGGAGTCTGGCAGTCACAGACTTCCGGAAACCCGGGGTGCTCGAAGCGGTCCTCAGGTTCCGCCTTCCAGTCGAGCGGACCCCGTCAGCTGCCGGGATGTCGCCATCCTGGCAGTTGGCCGTCCAGCCAGTGGGCTCGCTCCGCACTTAACTCTCCGGCTTGGTGGTCCACGCGCTGGTTGCGCAGCCAGGTCGCGAGGGCCTGCTCACGGGCCTCCACTCCCCGGGTGCCTACCGGAAGCCGGCCGTGCTCTTGGTGGAAGCGCAGCACCTCGACCAGGGTGAGCCGCCACTTCGCCTCGTTCTCGATGGCCCGGTCATCGACCCGCCAAGAGGGCAGCACCCGGTCCAGGGCGTTCACCCGGTGCGCCAGCAACTTCCCTGCGCTGTGCTTGGAGCGCTGGGTGGTGAGCCAGTGGGCCAGCGCCCACTCCGAGCCCGGGCCCCGACGGGTCTCGTTCCGCGGTGAGTGCGGGCGGCGGTGGTGCTCAGCCAGGAACGCCTCGAGCTGGGCCAGCCGGGCCCGCCACCGCCGGTCCGTGTCCGCGTAGCCGGCCGGCCGGGGCACCGGCCGGTCATGCACCCACAGAGGCACTGGGGCCGGCCCGCCACGGATCACCTCGCCGCGGCGGCGCACGTAATCACGCACGTACTTGGCGTCCGTGTCATTCAGCCGGGCAATGACCGCGTACGGCACTCCGGCATCGGCCATCATCACCCACTCCGGATGCGCCCGCGGTGTCCTGCCCACCCTCGAGAGGCTACCCGGCAGCACATGCCGCGCTGACCGGGACGGCCCGGCCTGTGGAGAACCACGGTGGGGGTCCTCGCCTGCTCGGACCCCCACACGCGGACGGCCGTGACCGGCCGGCTCTCCGCCCTGGGACGGCGGGACGACGCCGTCCCCGGCCCCGGCCCTGACGGGCCGGTACATACCCGTTTTTTGCTGCTGTCCTGGCGGATGATACGTCCCGGCTCCGCCCGGACAAGCCCCTGCGCTACCGCTCCGGAGCCGGGCCCGGGGACAACTCCGGCTCGGCGCTCCCTCGTGCCTCGGTCCCTTATTTCCTCCCCGAACTTCTCCCCGGGCCCGCCCTGACGGGTTGCTCCGGGCTGCGTCCGGGACCAGCGAGCGAGCTCGCCAGCAGGCAAAAGACACGAGGGAGAGGACCAACCCACCATGAACACCCTGGACGACTACTGGGCCGCTTGCGAGGCCGAGATGGCCGCACTCACCCACGCCCGGCCGACCACCGCCGCCGAGGTCATCACCATCCTGCGGGACTACGACCCCATGGGCCCGGCCGGGGCCAGCGGGGATGGGTTCTTCAGCCCCGCCAACGCCGGACACACCCTCTACGGGCCCCTGCTGCCCGCCGGGTGGACCTTCGACTGGATCACCGCCGACTACCACTGGCAACTCACCCACCCCCACACCGGCGACACCCTCACCTATTGCGAAGGCGACGTCTACGCCAACACCCCCCAACCCACACCCTGACCCCCGCCGGACACCACCCACCACCGAGCGCAGCGCCTCGAGGCCGGGGCCGCCGAACCCACCGAGGGGACGGTGGCCCCGGCCCCAAAGGGTCCGCACTTCACAGCCAAGCCCACCGCCCTAGAACACGTACGGCCGCCACCGACCACGCCCCGAAGGAGTCCCCGCCATGAGCCGGCACGCGATCTACGACAGCCTCCACGACAACAGCGCCGACATCCTCACCCCGCCCTGCCCCTTCTGCGGCCAGCAAGGGTGGATCACCATCCCCCAGACCGGAGCCGACGCCCTGGCCGAGGGCCACCTGGTCCAGGACGCCCTGCCCGGGCTCGAGGCGCGGCTGCGTGAGCAGATCATCAGCGGCACCCACCCCCGCTGCGCCCCCGGCGCCCAGTTCGGCGACGGCATCGACCCCGCCCTGTTCCGCTAACCGCCCGACCCGACCGACCGTGTCCACCCGGAGTGATACCCCGGAGGGGACGACGGAGCGAAGGAGACAAGCCCCGATGACCACCCTCACCGTCTACACCACCGGCCCGGCCTGCATGCAATGCCGGCTCACCAAGAACGCCCTGGCCACCGCAGGAGTGCCCTTCGAGGAGGTCGACGTCCGCCGCACCCCAGCAGCCCTCGACTACATCCAAACTGAGCTCGGCTACACCCAGGCTCCCGTCGTCGTGGTCACCGACGACGACCACTGGTCAGGGTTCCAGCCTGACCAGATCCACCGCATCACCACCACCCTGGCGCGGCGCCCCTGACCGCCCCTCCCAGGGTGGGAGCACTCGCCGCGGCCCCTCGGTGCCACGCACGCCAGCTTGCTAGCAAGCAAGCGTGCAAGCTCAGGGTCGGTTCTTCCCGAGTCGACCCAGCGCGGCGTTGGGCGCACGTCACGGCCGGCGCGGGCGGGCCCTCCGGCCGCGCCGGCCGTGACGGCCTAGGGCCTCTCCCCAAGCTGAACGGCGAGCTTGGACCTCGCCGCGTGCTGGGCCGGACGGATCAGTGCTGCTACCGAGGTCGGCAGACGTATCCTCGAGCGGTGGCATGGGCAAAACGAGCCGGCGGGACCGGCACCGGAACCTACGGGAGCGGGACGACCGCGGAGGGCGCGGGCACCCCGGTTGTTGACCCACCGGCCTTCTCGGCCACGAACCCCGCCGTCCGCGCTCCGTACCGGCGCGAGCCCTACGTCCGGGCCCAGTTGCCCGACCGCGGAGCCGTGGACGCCAAGGCCCTGTTCTGGTCTGGCACCCATGTGCTGATCCACTGGCAGGTCGACCACGGCGTCGAGGTCCACAACGCCTGGATTCCCGCCTCTTGGGTCACCAGGATCCGTCCCGAGGACTCCTCCTGGCAGGACCCCTACGACCAGCCTGGCCCCTAGCGGAGCACCCCTCGAACTCCGGACGCTGGCCCCGATGCCGGGCCGTCGCCACGTCCCCCGGTCGTGGCTGGAGAAGTGAAGCCAGAGGGGGCGTCCTCGCAGCGGGCCGTTTCCGACTAACCGTGTCCGGCAGGCCGCCTACCATGGCCGGACAGCCATCATCCCTAGTCCGCCGGGAGTAGTACACAACCGGCGGGAGGGCTCAGTTCCGGTGCGGCGCACCCCGCGCCGGAATGGGGCTGTGCCGGCTGCCGCCCGTGCCCGGGGAGGGCGGCGTCGGGACTGTTGGCCTCGGGCAGCACTGAGGGGACATCGCCATGAGGCTCATCCGTTCGATCACCATCCCGGCCGCGGCCCTCGCCGTGGCCCTGGCTGCCACCGGCTGCACCGGCACCGACACCACCACGTCCACGAGTCCGACCACCGCCGCCTCCACGACGGCCGCGGCGCCGAGCACGCCGTCGGCGGCTGCAGCGTCCTCCTTCCCCACTGAGACCGCCAGTGAAACCGCGTCGGCCTCCGCCTCGGCCACTCCGGCCCGCACGGCCAGTCCCAAGGCGGCGACCTCCTCCGCGGCCGCGGCCACCCCGTCGGTCCAGGAGACCATGAAGGCGCCGGCAGGCACCGCCCTGGCCGCGTTGGAGGAGTTGGCGGTGAAGGGTAGGGCCCCGAAGACCGGGTACGACCGGGAGCAGTTCGGTCCGGCCTGGGCGGACACCGACCGCAACGGCTGCGACACCCGCAACGACATGCTCGCCCGCGACCTGGCCGGTGAGACGTTCAAGCCCGGCACGCACGACTGCGTGGTGCTCACCGGGGTGCTGGATGACCCGTACACGGCCACCGAGATCCACTTCGTGCGCGGCCAGGACACCTCCAATGACGTGCAGATCGACCACGTGGTATCCCTGTCCGACGCCTGGCAGAAGGGCGCCCAGCAGCTTTCGACCTCGGAGCGGACGGCGTTCGCCAATGACCCGCTGAACCTGCTTGCCGTGGACGGGCCGGCCAATGCGCAGAAGTCCGACGCCGACGCCGCGTCCTGGCTGCCGGCCAACAAGTCCTTCCGCTGCGAGTTCGTGGCCCGGCAGATCGCGGTCAAGGCCGAGTACGCCCTGTGGGTCACCTCCGCGGAGAAGGACGCCATGACCCGGGTCCTGTCGGACTGCCCCGAGCAGGCCCTGCCCACCGACGCCACCGCGGCCCAGCCCTACTCCATCACGACCCGTTCCACCCACTCCCCCGCACCCACGCCGACACCCACGACCGCCGCACCCGCTCCGTCGAAGACGTACACGCCGGCCCCGATGAAGACCTACACGCCCGCCCCGGTGCCCACCACCCAGGCCGCCGAGGCGGCTGGCACGGACCCGCGGTTCAGCAGCTGCGCCAAGGCCAAGGCCGCCGGCTACGGCCCGTACGTGGTCGGTACCGACCCCGAGTACCACTGGTACCGCGACGGCGACAGCGACGGCATCAACTGCGAGTGACGCCCCCCGCGGGGACTGTAAGAAAAACGGTGTGTGAGGGTCCGGCCTGATCCGAAAGGAGACGGCCGTGACTGACACGACCGAGGCAACAGAGGCGATGATCGATCCCGTGACCGGAGAGATCATCGATCAGAAACAACTCGCCGAACAACTGCTCGCCCAGGCCAAGGAGCAAGGCGTGAGCCTGGTCGGCCCCGGCGGGCTGCTCAACCAGCTGACGAAGAACGTGCTGGAAACGGCGCTCGAGGCGGAGCTGACTGAGCACCTCGGCCACGAGCATGGTGAGGTGCCGATCGCGGAGAATATGCGCAACGGCACGAGATCGAAGACGGTGTTGACCGAGATCGGCCCCGTGCAGATCGAGGTGCCGCGGGATCGGGAGGGGTCCTTCGAGCCGGTGATCGTGCCCAAGCGCAAACGGCGCCTGGACGGGATCGACCAGATCGTGCTGTCCCTCTCGGCTCGGGGTTTGACGACCGGGGAGATCGCCGCGCACTTCGAGGAGGTCTACGGAGCCACCGTCTCCAAGGACACCATCTCCAGGATCACCGAGAAGGTCGCCGGGGAACTCGCGGAGTGGTCCGCCCGGCCGCTGGACTCGCTCTACCCGGTGATCTTCGTCGACGCCATTGTGGTCAAGGTCCGGGACGGTCAGGTGCGCAACACCCCGTTCTACGTGGTCATGGGCGTCACCACCAATGGAGAACGCGACATCCTCGGGATCTGGGCCGGTGACGGCGCCGAGGGCGCCCGGTTCTGGCTGCAGGTCTTCTCCGAACTGAAGAACCGGGGCGTGGAGGATGTGCTCATCGCCGTGTGCGATGGGCTCAAGGGCCTGCCGGAGGCGATCACGACCACCTGGGAGCGGACGGTGGTCCAGCAGTGCATCGTGCATCTGATCCGCAACAGCTTCCGCTACGCCGGCCGACAGCACCGCGACGGGATCGTCAAGGCCCTCAAGCCGGTCTACACCGCCCCGAGCGAGCAAGCGGCGAAGGACCGCTTCGCCGAGTTCAGGGACGAGTGGGGTCAGCGGTATCCGGCGATCGTGCAGCTCTGGGAGTCCTCGTGGGCGGAGTTCGTGCCGTTCCTGGAGTACGACGTGGAGATCCGCCGGGTGATCTGCACGACCAACGCGATCGAGTCGATCAACGCCCGCTACCGCCGGGCGGTCCGCGCCCGGGGCCACTTCCCGAACGAGGCAGCCGCCCTGAAGTGTCTGTATCTCGTCACCCGGTCCCTTGATCCCACCGGCGGCGGGAGGGCACGCTGGGTGATGAGGTGGAAGCCGGCGCTCAACGCCTTCGCGATCACCTTCGCCGGACGGTTCGAGAGAACCACTCACTGATGAAAACCGCCGGACCCCACACACCCTTTATCGGACAGTCCCGTCCCTAGCGCTCTAATCCTTCGTGGGGTCAGGCGCTGAGGCCGAGGGTGAGTTCGGTGTCGGTGTCCACTTCGTCTCCGGTGTTGCTCACGGTGGTGCGGCGGCAGCGCGGCAGGAAATCGAGGTGGCCATACGGGCTGTGTCTCGATCCGAAATGCCTCGGGTAGGGGTTTATGCGGCGTGCGGCATGCCGGTAACTACTTCGCCGGTCGCCCTGGAGTCCTCGCGCAACAGCCAGCCCATTCTCTTATGGGTGCGGACTCCCACGTCGGACTCCACTACTTGTGCCCCCGGTGCTGCCGCCTGGAGGCCGGCCTCGACGTCGGCGATATCCGCCGGTGCGCGTAGCCACAGGAAGAAGGTCAGGTTGGCGTCTCCGGTCGTGGAGGCGCACAACCGCAGTGTGCGGCGGGAGCGCAGATACTGTACGGCCGCGTCGAGCTGGGCCGGGGGTATCCGCACGTACCACTGGCAGGCGACCGGGTATCCGGAGTGTTCCTGCGCCAATTCGCAGCGCAGGGCCACCACGCCGCTTTCTAATGCCTCGCGCAATTGACGGGCGGCCGTCGTCGGATGTGTGCCGGTAGCCGCCGCGATGTCCGCAGCGGTCGCGCGCCCGTCGCGGGCCAGCACGGCCAAGGTCTTCTCGAGATGTGGGGGCGTCGCGCCGGCGGGACGGACCACGTCAACGTGGAGGGCGGTGACACGGCGTTGTTGCTCGGGGGAGAGGACATCCAACCGCCAGTTGCCGCCGGTGGAGAAGAGCCTGGTCGCCACGGTCATTTGTGTGCGCGTGACATCGGGGTCCGCCCGGACCTTGGGCAACACCTGGCGGGTGAGGGACTGCCAGTTTCGCGCGACGACGGTCAGGCGCGCGTCCCAGGCTCGGGCTGCCTCTTCCACGGTGTCGATTTCCGGTGCCGCGCATAGTCGCTCGAGCACCTCCACCCTGCTTCCCGGGCGGCACTCCACGTTGATGAAGGCCACGTGTCCGTGCACGCCGGCGGCGCCCAGGTGGCCGGTGATCCAGGCCCGGCCGTCAGCAGTGAGACGGCTCCAGCGGGCAGCGAGCGTCGCCGGGTGCCGCCGCAGCGCGGTGCCGAGTTGGGCCCAGGAGGCCCGGGGGGCGATTTGGAGAGCGTGGACCAGTTCGAGGTCATCGGGAGGCAACTCCATGCAGGAATCTTCGGTCAACCGAGCGATTCATGCAACTTTCCTACTGTACGGATAGAACGTGATGCGCGTCGCCTCATCCTCATGTATTAGCCCGTCACCGAAAGGACATCCCGTGGCCATCTCCATTTCCTCCGCCGACCGCGCCGCCTCACTGCTCGAAGACTCCGGTGCCCTCGCCGATGACGTCGCCGAACTGCGGCACCGGCTCCACGCAGAACCCGAGATCGGACTTGACCTGCCGCGCACCCAGGAGAAAGTACTCGACGCCCTGGACGGACTGGGATACGAAATCTCGACCGGTACTGAGACCACTTCCGTGACTGCCGTGCTGCGCGGCACCGCGGCGACTGCAGACGACGGCCGCGACGGTCGCGACGGTCGCCCTACCGTGTTGCTGCGCGCCGACATGGATGCCCTGCCGGTGCAGGAGAAAGCGAATGTTCCCTACGCATCGCGTACCGACGGCGTGATGCACGCCTGCGGGCATGACCTGCACACGGCCATGCTGGCCGGTGCGGCGCGGCTCCTCTCGGCCCGTCGTGACCAGCTGGCCGGGGACGTGGTGCTCATGTTCCAGCCCGGGGAGGAGGGCCACGACGGTGCAGCCGTCATGATCCGCGAGGGAGTCCTAGACGCGGCCGGCCGCCGCCCGGACGCCGCCTATGGAATGCACGTCATGAGCGGCAAACTCGCCGCCGGCGGCACTTTCCTCTCTCGCCCCGGTTCCACCATGAGCTCATCCGATGGCCTGGTCGTGACGGTCCATGGCGCTGGCGGCCACGGGTCGGCCCCGTTCTTGGCCAAGGACCCGGTGACCGTCGCCGCGGAGATGGTGCTTGCCCTCCAAGCCATGGTGACCCGCCAGTTCGACGTCTTCGACCCCGTGGTGCTCACGGTCGGGTTACTCCACGCCGGGACGCAGCGCAACGTCATTCCGGACACTGCCCGCTTCGAAGCTACGATCCGCTCCTTCTCATCGCAGGCCAAGGCGCGCTTGAAGTCCTCCCTGCCCCGTCTGCTCGAGTCGATCGCAGCGGCTCACGGACTGGAGGTCACGGTGGACTACATCGAGGAATACCCGTTGACCGTCGCCGATGCCGCCGAAACGCGCTTCGCCCGTAGCGCCGTCGAAGAACTCTTCGGCCCCGGCCGTTACCAGGAGCTTCCGAACCCGCTGGCGGGATCCGAGGACTTTTCCCGGATCCTGGCCGAGGTGCCGGGCTCCTTCCTGTTCCTCTCGGCCGTGCCGAATGGCGCGGACCACGAGGGGGCCCCCTACAACCATTCCCCGTATGCCGTGTTCGACGATTCCGTCCTCGCCGACGGGACCGCTCTGTACGCGCGCCTCGCCCTTGACCGGCTCGCTAGCGCGACCTGCTAGGACCGCCGCCGTCATCCTCTCTCTTCTCTTCCCATCTTCCCCTCGAACCACCCAGGAGACACCTGTGCCAACCACCAGCATCCCCGCCGCGAAGCCGCGGGCCAGCGTCGTCAGGACGCTTCTCGGCACGGGCGCCGGGAACGCCGTCGAATGGTTCGACTGGGCCATCTACGCCACGTTCGCTTCCTTCATCTCCACGCAGCTGTTCAGCAAGTCCGACCCTTCCAGTGCGTTCCTGTCCACGCTGGCGATCTTCGCGGTCGGCTTTGTCGCCCGTCCCTTCGGCGGGTTCTTGTTCGGATGGATCGGCGACCGAGTCGGGCGCAAGGCGTCGATGACCCTCTGCGTGGGACTGGCTTCCCTGGGGTCGCTGGCGATCGGCCTGACACCCACCTATGAGTCGATCGGGGCCGGAGCATCCCTGATGCTGCTCATCGCCCGACTGGTCCAGGGCCTGGCCCACGGTGGCGAACTGCCCAGCGCCCAGACCTACCTCTCGGAGATGGCCCCTGCAGCGCGGCGCGGCTACTGGGCCTCCCTGATCTACGTCTCCGGAACCGTCGGCATCCTCTTCGGCACGCTGCTCGGCGCCGTCCTCTCGACCGCTCTCACCGACCCCCAGATGCAGGTCTTCGGCTGGCGCATCCCCTTCCTCCTCGGTGCACTGTTCGGACTGGTGGCACTCGTGATGCGTTACCGCATGGAGGAGTCTGAGGTCTACACCACGGAGAAGAAGGCAGCCGTGAGCGGCACGGTTGAGCCCGTTGGAGCGGACGCGGCTGATACCGCACCCTCCGGCAGCACCTCGACCGGCGGGTTGCTCGCCGATCTGGGCCGTCACTGGCGAGAGGCCCTCCAAGTGATCGGCCTGACCGTGGGGTTGACCGTGACCTACTACGTGTGGGGTGTGTCCACTCCCGCCTACGCCATCAACGTGCTCGGCATTGACCCGGCCGGGGCGCTGTGGGCCGGAGTGGGCGCCAACGTCGTGTTCATCGTGGCACTGCCCCTCTGGGGACGACTCTCCGACACGGTCGGGCGCAGGCCCGTCCTACTGGCCAGCACCCTCGGCTCAGCACTGGTCTTCTTCCCGGCCACCTGGTTCGTCCGGGACGCAGCATGGCAGCTGGGCCTCGCCATGGCAGCAGTCCTGGTGTTTATCGCCGGATCGGCCGCCATCATGCCGGCGGTCTACTCCGAGCTGTTCCCCACGTCCGTCCGAACACTTGGTATCGCGGTCCCCTACGCACTGTGCGTCGCCGCGTTCGGCGGATCTGCTGCGTACCTCCAAGCAGGGTTCAGTACCTGGTTCGGAGAGAACGGTGCGGTGCTCTTCGGCGTCTACACGGTCCTACTGCTCATTGTCAGCGCCGTCACGACCTGGGGCCTGCGGGAGTCCCGGGGCGCTGACCTGCACGCCGAAGGGCGGCGACAGGACCGTAGCGCCCACCCGTCAGGCACCACGGGAGGAAAGTCTGCAGTCATCCTGAGCGTGAGGCCGGACCAGGACTGATGAGGTACTGACAGGTTCCCGCGACCGAGGGCTCAAAGGAGGAGCTGGACGGACGGGCCGCGCGTTCCGCGTACCCTCTCACCAGTGCGCGGCGAGGGCACATCGCCGCCGAAGGACCCGTGGTGGGAAGGCCGGTGCGGTGGGCAGGTCCAGGTCTACAGCAAGTCGAGGGGCCTACCGAACTCCCGGACCGGCGCCGGGGGCCGGACCCAGCGGTGCCGCTGGCAGGGTCGGCGCTGACCTCATCTTCGGCGCCGTCGAAGAACCGCTGGGTGAGTCGGCAGCTGACCAGGACTCCAAATCGAGGTAGCGCTGGCCTTCAGCCCATTGGTCGGTCTGCTCAGCCAGCACCGCCCCGACCAGACGCATGATCGCCGCCCGGGAGGATGCCCACGGCGTCGGTGCGGCGGCGGATCTCGCGGACACATGGGCTTCGGGGTGGCGCCCATCCGGGTCGCCGCGTAGTGGGTCCGGCAGTGCTGCCAGGTGGCTCCGGCCGGTTCGCCGCGACGGCGTCCTTGAGCCCGGTGAGCGCATCGGAGGTCACTAGCTCCACCCGGCCAGGCCGGGGCTTGCAGGTCGGCGAAGAACTCGTTCCAGGTCGCCCCGGTCTCGTTGGTGGCCACCCGCCGCCCCCACACCCCGCGGTGGCCGTCACCGTTGACCCTCGTCGCCAGCAGCCCCACCGCGTTGACGGCTCGGCCGCCGTCGCACACCTTTTCAGATGACTGGATGCCGCATTGGCATGGCTCGTGGTGCAGGGCCAGCTCCCGGTCCGCGAGACCGGTCGCCGCCGACTCAGGTGAGGGCCCAGTCGGGTTTGTCGACACTCATGTATGCCACGGCCTCGGCAAAGGCTGCACGGCAGGCGACGACGGCGGGGTGTCGGGTGCGGCCCGACCTCACCTGGGTGGACAGCAGCCGATAGGGGGCGCCGACCAGCCCCACAGGCCGGACGCCGCCCAGGTGCCGGCGACCCAGCAGGGCCGGGACGAAGGCCAGAGCATGCCCCGATCGGACGAGGTCCACCTGGAGCAGGGGATTGAGAGTGTCCACGCGTACGCGCGGTTCGAAGCCGGCCTGCCGGCAGACAGCCCGCGCCCAGGCGCCGGTGGACGTGTCGACCGCGTCCAGGGCCCACGGCGCCCCGGCCAGTTCGGACAGGGAGCCGGGGCGCGCCGACCACGGGCCATCCATCGGCAGGACCAGGTGGAGTGGATCGCGCAGCAGCTCGACGCGGTCCACCCCTTCGCGCAGAGGATCCGGAAGGCCCGGGTACTCCTCACTGATGATCAGGTCGAACTCATGGGCCAGCAACCCCTCGAAGGCATCCTCCACCTCGCGCTGGGCAATGGTCACTTCCAGTTCGGGGTGATCACGGGCCAGGGCGTCCAGGACGGTGGGGGCCACCGTCAGCACCGCGCTCTGGAAGGCCGCCACCCGCAGGCTGCCGCGCAACTCGTCGTGGACGGCGGCCAGTTCGGCCTCGGCCTCCTCCAGGTTCGCCAGGATCCGCTCCGTGTGGCGGACTAATCCGTGGGCGGCGGGGGTCAGCCGCACCCCACGGCCCACCGGTTCGAGCAGGGACGTGCCGGTCTCCCGTTCGAGCAGTTTGAGTTGCTGGGACACCGCCGAGGGGTGTAGTTCAAGGCCCGCGCCGCGGCGGCCAGCGATCCAGTGCAGTGGACCTCACGGAGCAGCCGTAGGCGGGGAAGGGAGAACACCCCTCGATCCTATTGTGAAGGCCCACTAATGGGTGTACATGAGACAGAGTTGCTGGACTGCATGAGGGACCTGCCGAAGCATGGAATGGTGACTCCTTCGACCAGCCCCCTGCCCATGATCACGCCCACCACCGCGCCTGCGAACCTCGCGGGGACGGTCGCATCCGGTCCGAGTGCCTCCACCCGGGGGGTCCGTTCCGCGCCTCTCCCCCACGCGCGGGTCACCCAGCGGGCTGCACCGCGGGACCTGCTGGCCGGTGTCGGGTTGCTGCTCGGTTCCAGCGTCTCGCTGCAGTTCGGTGCCGCGGTGGCCGTGCAGCTGTTCCCCCATTTGGGGGCCTGGGGGGTGACCACCTTGCGGTTGGGCATTGCCGCCGTCATCCTGCTGGTCATCGTCCGGCCGGCGTTCGTCACCTGGACCCGGAAGCAGTGGACGGCGGTGGTGCTCTTCGGCGTGGCCATGGGAGGCATGAACGGAAGCTTCTACGCGTCTCTGGAGCGGATTCCGCTCGGCGCGGCGGTGTCCATCGAGTTCTTGGGCCCGCTGGTACTCGCCGCGGTCATGGCCCGCCGGCTCCTGGACGGGCTGTGGGTGGCCGTCGCGCTGGGGGCATGGCCCTGTTGGGCCTAGACAGCGCGTTGGGCGCGACCTTGGACCCGGTCGGCGTGGTATTGGCCTTGGTGGCCGGGGTGTTCTGGGCCGGATACGTGCTGACCAGTGCCCGCGTGGGGCAACTGGTTCCTGGGGCGGGGGGCCTGGCCATGACGCTGGTGGTGGCCACGCTCGTGGTGGCGCCGCTTGGAGCACCCAGGGCCATCGGGGCGTTCGGCGACTCAGCGCTGTTGGGCCTGGCGCTGGTGGTTGCGCTGCTGTCCTCGGTGGCGCCCTACACCCTGGAGCTTTCCGCGCGACACCGGCTACCCGCCCCGGTCTTCAGCATCCTGCTCAGCCTGGAGCCGGCCTTCGCCGCCCTCTTCGGGTGGATCCTGCTCAACCAGGACTCCGGAGTACTGCGAAACCTTGCCATCGTCCTAGTGATCATCGCCAGCGCGGGGGTGACGCTGACCGGTGCGCGACGCAAGGCCCCCGCCATGTCGGTCGAGGCCGCGGGAACACGAAGGGACGATGCATGACTCGGCATTGCTCGGGGTCGAGGATGCCAGCACTCGACGACAGGCCCTAGCGACGATTCGGCAACCAGCTCCTTCCGCGTCCAGACCGCACGCACGGACAGGTTTAGACCATGTCGCCCAGCCTGTCCCAGTTCCTTGGAACTAGAACACTCCCCCAAGGCAATGCCCGTGGGCGGCCCTGGGAGAGAAGACTTTGCCAACGCCCTTACTCATGGGGAAGTTCTCGTAACTGGCGGGACTGTCCGATAAAGGGTGTGTGGGGTCCGGCGGTTTTCATCAGTGAGTGGTTCTCTCGAACCGTCCGGCGAAGGTGATCGCGAAGGCGTTGAGCGCCGGCTTCCACCTCATCACCCAGCGTGCCCTCCCGCCGCCGGTGGGATCAAGGGACCGGGTGACGAGATACAGACACTTCAGGGCGGCTGCCTCGTTCGGGAAGTGGCCCCGGGCGCGGACCGCCCGGCGGTAGCGGGCGTTGATCGACTCGATCGCGTTGGTCGTGCAGATCACCCGGCGGATCTCCACGTCGTACTCCAGGAACGGCACGAACTCCGCCCACGAGGACTCCCAGAGCTGCACGATCGCCGGATACCGCTGACCCCACTCGTCCCTGAACTCGGCGAAGCGGTCCTTCGCCGCTTGCTCGCTCGGGGCGGTGTAGACCGGCTTGAGGGCCTTGACGATCCCGTCGCGGTGCTGTCGGCCGGCGTAGCGGAAGCTGTTGCGGATCAGATGCACGATGCACTGCTGGACCACCGTCCGCTCCCAGGTGGTCGTGATCGCCTCCGGCAGGCCCTTGAGCCCATCGCACACGGCGATGAGCACATCCTCCACGCCCCGGTTCTTCAGTTCGGAGAAGACCTGCAGCCAGAACCGGGCGCCCTCGGCGCCGTCACCGGCCCAGATCCCGAGG
The DNA here is from genome assembly GCF_005877055.1 of Citricoccus sp. SGAir0253. Taxonomy (NCBI): domain Bacteria; kingdom Bacillati; phylum Actinomycetota; class Actinomycetes; order Micrococcales; family Micrococcaceae; genus Citricoccus; species Citricoccus sp. SGAir0253. The sequence goes on from NZ_CP039425.1 coordinate 129,706, forward strand.
ATGTCGCGTTCTCCATTGGTGGTGACGCCCATGACCACGTAGAACGGGGTGTTGCGCACCTGACCGTCCCGGACCTTGACCACAATGGCGTCGACGAAGATCACCGGGTAGAGCGAGTCCAGCGGCCGGGCGGACCACTCCGCGAGTTCCCCGGCGACCTTCTCGGTGATCCTGGAGATGGTGTCCTTGGAGACGGTGGCTCCGTAGACCTCCTCGAAGTGCGCGGCGATCTCCCCGGTCGTCAAACCCCGAGCCGAGAGGGACAGCACGATCTGGTCGATCCCGTCCAGGCGCCGTTTGCGCTTGGGCACGATCACCGGCTCGAAGGACCCCTCCCGATCCCGCGGCACCTCGATCTGCACGGGGCCGATCTCGGTCAACACCGTCTTCGATCTCGTGCCGTTGCGCATATTCTCCGCGATCGGCACCTCACCATGCTCGTGGCCGAGGTGCTCAGTCAGCTCCGCCTCGAGCGCCGTTTCCAGCACGTTCTTCGTCAGCTGGTTGAGCAGCCCGCCGGGGCCGACCAGGCTCACGCCTTGCTCCTTGGCCTGGGCGAGCAGTTGTTCGGCGAGTTGTTTCTGATCGATGATCTCTCCGGTCACGGGATCGATCATCGCCTCTGTTGCCTCGGTCGTGTCAGTCACGGCCGTCTCCTTTCGGATCAGGCCGGACCCTCACACACCGTTTTTCTTACAGTCCCGACCCGAATATAGGTGGGCACTCCCCAACGGGCCGGTTTGCAGTCGGCCCCTGTCTTCGACTGCAGCGTAGTGCCCCTCGCACCGGCAATCGGGCGCTGTTGCGAACAGCCCCTGTGAGCCACGGACCCAGTGCGAGCAGGGGAAGCGCGGTGGGGGACTTTCCCGGAGTCGTGACCGGCCCAGGACGGGCCGGCACCATGGCCCGCGAGCCGGAGGACAGATCAAGCAAAGGACGGCCCCCCGACCAGTCGACTGTCACCAACGTGATGGCGGCGTGCTCCCTAGAATGGGTAGGGGGCGATGTCGGGGCGCATGGTGAGCCATTGGGTCTCGGTGAAGGCCTCGATGTTCGCGGTGTAGCCGCCGAACCTCGATCCGGTGCCGGAGGCCCCGACGCCGCCGAAGGGGGCGTTGGACTCGTCCCCCACGGTCTGCTCGTTGATGTGGACCTTGCCGGAGTGCACTTGGTCGGCCAGCTTCATGGCCTCGCCGACGTCGCCGAGGATGCCCACGGAGAGCCCGTACTCGTTGGCGTTGATGATCTCGGCGGCCTCCTCCAGGGTGGAGAAGCCCATCACCGGGGCGACGGGGCCGAAGATCTCCTCGGCCCAGGCCGGGTTCTCCCGGTCCAGGCCGGTCAGCACGGTGGGGGCGTAGAACAGGTCCTGATAGGTGCCGCCGGCCTCGAGGATCGCCCCGGCGTCCTGGGCCGCCTTCACGAGCCGGTCGATGTTGTCCCGCTGGCCCTCGTCGATGACCGGGCCCAGGGCGACCTGCCCGGTCGGGTCCCCCACCGGCAGGTGCTCGGCCTTGGCCCGCAGCGCGGCCACGTACTCGTCCTTGATCGACTCGTGGACCAGGTGCCTTCCGGTGGTCATGCAGACCTGGCCCTGGTGCAGGAAGGACCCGAAGGCCCCGGCGGAGGCCGCGGCGGCCACGTCCGCCCCGGGCAGCACGACCAGGGCGTTGTTCCCGCCCAGTTCCAGGTGGGCGCGCTTCAGGTTGCGCCCGCAGGCCTCCCCGACCTTGCGCCCGGCGGCGGTGGAGCCGGTGAAGGACACGACCCGCACCTCCGGGGCCTCGGTCAGGGCGGCCCCGGCCTCGGCGCCGCCGGGCAGCAGCTGCAGCACCCCGGCCGGGAGCCCGGCCTCCTCGAAGGCGCGCATGATCATCACCCCGCCGGAGACCGCGGTGCGCGGGTCTGGCTTGAGGATCACCGCGTTGCCCAGGGCCAGGGCCGGGGCCACGGAGCGGATCGAGAGGATCAACGGGAAGTTGAACGGTGAGATGACACCGACGACGCCGGCCGGCGCCCGCCGGGCGAAGGACCAGTGCTCGGCATCGGAGGTCAGCACCTCCCCGGCCGGGTGGTGCGGCAACCCGGCGGCGTCGAAGCACTCATTGGCGGCCACGTGGGTCTCCAGGGCGGCCTTGGCCGCGATGGCCCCGGTCTCGCGCTGGACCCAGAGGTTCAGCTCGTCCGCGTGGTCCTCGAAGACCTGCCCGGCCCGGCGCAACACTGCGGCCCGCTCCTCCGGGCGCTTGGCCGCCCACTCCTTCTGGGCCCTCGCGGCCCGGGTGGCCGCGGCGAACACGTCCGCCGCCGAGGCCATCCCCGCCCGGCCCAGCACCTCCCCGGTGGCCGGCTCCAAGACGTCGATCGACCCGGCGGAGCCCTCCGTCCAGGCCTCGGTGTAGATTTTCCCGTCCCACACGGACGACTCCAGGACGGATGTCGGCTGCGTATCGGTGATGGTCATGATGCTCCTTGCGATGAGGTGTTGATTGATCGTTGGCCGGTTCAGGGCCATGGATGTCAGCTGCTGGGCGACGCCACCGGGGCCGCAATCACTTGATCGGGTTCCCCGGCCTCCCCGGGATCCCCGGCGGCAACGGCCGTCCGGCGAGTGGGCTGGGCGAGGAAGATCAGCACCAGGGAGACAGCCACCACGGGGACGCCGATCAGCGCCAGGGTGTCGAAGCCGCCCGTGGCCTCCACGACACGGCCCGCAATGAGCGGGCCGATGGCCAACCCTCCGCCGATGGCCAGATTGGCCAGGTTCGACGCTCGGCCCTGCGGATCGAGGTCTCCCAGGGTGGACATCAGGAAGGGCAGGGTCCAGGGCCAGGCGAATTTGAGGATGAGAGCCGCGACGCCGAATCGGAGGGCGCCGTCGGTGCCGAACAGCAGGGCGATGGCCAGGATCATGGCGAGGTAGCCGCCGAGGAGGACGATGCGGCGGTTGATACTTCCTCCGACCATGGTGGCCGCAAGGGACCCCACGACGCCGATGACCGTCGCAATAGCCAGGATCAGGCTGGTAGTCCCCGGGGCGATGCCCGCGGCCTCGGCGAACCCTCCCATGAAGGTCCAGACGGAGATCAGGCCAACATAGAACAGCAGGCAGGCCACCAGGGCGAGGACCGTTTTGGCGATGTTCGGCTGGGCCAGGCGGTTCGAGGCCACCGTGCCCGACGCCGGCCGGAGGGGGTGACGGGGCAGGTACCGGACCAGCGGCAATGACAGTGCCATCAGCACGCCCATGGACAGATAGAAAATGCCGATGCCGAACGCCGAGAACATCGGGGGGAGGACGGCCAGTGCGATGGCACCCACGGCGATCTGTCCTACGGTCCACCACCCGAACATGCGGTCCCGGTTCCGGGCCCGCGCGGCCAAGGTCATGGTCAGCACCATCAGCGAGCCGCCGGCGAAGGAGGTGAGACCCCGCACGAGGATTAGGGACTCGAAGGTAGTAAGGAACATGGACACCACATTCCCGGCTACGTAGACCACACCCAGGGCGAGGGACGCCGTACGTAGGTTGACATTCTTGATCCAGTAGAGGGCAGGAAGAGAGGCAAGGCTGGTGGCGCCCAGTTCAAGGGCGAACAGGTCTCCCGTCTGTGACGGAGTGAATCCCAGCTGGAGTTGCAACTGGGTCGCCACGGCGGGAGCCACGAGGAGCAGCAGGGCGGCGAGGGACGAAAACGCCACGATCAGCGCTGTCCGTCCCTTCGAATTGGGGTCTTCACTGCGGTTCACCTGGACGGGGGTAACCATGGACGGCATCGACGTTTCCTTCTCTGGGGACAGCCCTGGTGCACTTGCGCCTGGGGCTGACGGGATGGTGAATAGTGGTCGGGCGCTCACACGCTGAGTACGGTCTGCCGTTCGTGGACCAGCTGTCCGTCCACGTAGGTCTGGTCGACCTGCATCTGGCGCAGATCGTCGACGGAGCAGGACAGTGGGTCACGGTCCAGGACCAGGAGGTTGGCTCGCTTGCCGACCTCGAGGCTGCCTTCCTCGGAGGCGCGACCGGAGGCGTGGGCCGGATTGATGGTGTACGCGCGCAGGGCCTCCAGCGGAGTGACGGCCTCCTCAGGGTCGACCAGTGCTCCGCTGGAATGCTGGCGAGCCACGGCGGACCACATGATCTCGGCGGGAGAGTATCCACCGCAGGGATGGTCGGAGGCGAAGCTGACCCGAACTCCCGCGTCGATCATGGACCTCACGGGAAGCACAGACAGGTGCCCCTGCCCTTCACCGCGCCATTCACCGAAGAGGGGGCCGTCCTCGTAGACCAGGCCCGGGTTGGCCACCAGGTCGACACCGGCCGCTGCGAGCATCGGAGCCTGGGCGCGTTCGGCGACGAAGGCATGCTCCAGGCGCAGCACGGGACCGTCGCCCACCGCACGTCGGACCTGCCGATAGGCATCCAGCACTGTGTCCACGGCGCAATTGCCCATCCCATGGATGGCCAGGTCAATCCCCTGCACTGCAGCCTCCACGGCCAGGTCCCGGACTTCCCTCGGGCTATAGAACGGGGTGCCGGTGTGCTTCGTGCACCCGTCGTGCCGATGGTGCATGGCGGCACCGTCCGGGTAGGCGCGATCCACGAAGATCTTCATGGCGCCGCCACGGAGCAGATGCGATTCCCCTCCATGAATGCGCTCCAGGATGTCCGCACGTCTCAGATCCTGCTGGGAGAAGAAGTGGTCACCCCCATGGAGTTGCTGAAGGGTCAGGGGCAGGCGCCCGGCTGCATCGGCCCGGCGGTAAAGCCGCGCCGCCGAGGTGGTGACGCAGGCGTCTCCGACGGCCGTGATCCCGGCGGCCAGGTAGTCCCGGGTCTTGGCCTCGATCAGTCCCACCGCCTGGTCGGGATGCGCGTCGGCGAACTCGTCCCACGATAAGGACAGGGCGGAGTTGATCGCCGCCTCATACAGGGTTCCCGTGGGGACTCCGTGGCCGTCACGGTCGATCAGGCCGCCCCAGGGATCGGGTGAGCACACCGAGATCCCCACGGCCGCCAGCGCCGCACTGTTGGCGTGCCCGGCGTGGCAATTGCTCTCCATCAGGAGGAAGGGGTTTCGGGGAGCAACCTCATCCAGTTCATGGCGGTTGGGGCCACGCTGCTCTCTGACCCGTGCCGGGTTGAAGCCGAAGCCCCGGACCCATTGACCTTCGGGGAGCTCCCGACAGTGCCGCTCGACGGCTTCCAGCACCTCGTCAAGGGACGTGAACGGTGGTGTCGAACAATCGACGGCGATGGGCTCGAAGGCGGCGATCGAGAGGTGGTTGTGGGCGTCGATGAATCCCGGAACCACCGTTCGGCCCCCTGCGTCGAGGACGTCGGCGTCACGATGGGCCTGGGCCCGGCACGTGGACTCGTTGCCCACGGCGGTGATCCTGCCGTCCCGCACCAGGATGCTGTCATGACGGGAGTTGCTGGAGTCCACGACGTGGACGGTGGCATTGATGATGAGAAGGTCGTTGGCCGGGGTTCGTGTGAAGGTCATGGTCTTTCCTCGTCAGGCAGGGTGGGCGGAGGGTTCCTCGAGGTCATACTCGGTGCGCAGGTCCTCTACGGGCCGCAGGGCACCGATGATCAGGCCGGCGGCGATGGCGACCAGGTAGAGAGCCGGAAGGGCCACCGCGGCGGCCCCCTCGGTGTCGATGAGGGCCTCGAAGTTGGTGACGGCCAGGACCACGGCGACCACCAGCATGGCTCCACCGATCAGGGGGGCCACGAGGCGCGACCACAGGCCCACCTCTGCGGAGCGCCGGCGCAGGAACACGATCACGGCGGCGGCGCCGGCGGCCTGCAGCAGCAGGAGGCCGAGAGTGCCGAGCCCGATCATCCACATGTACAGCACCGCGAAGGGGTCCTGTCCGGTAAACATGAACAGCACCAGCAGGATGCCGATGATGATCGTGACCAGCACGCTGGCGCGGCTGGGACTCCGGTGGCGTGGGTGGGTGTGACCGAGCCAGCCCGGCAGGAAGGAGGACCGGCCCAGGGAGAACACGTAGCGGTTCAGCGCATTGTGAAAGGACAGTAGCACCGCCAGCAGGCTGGTCACCACGAGCAGTTCCATCACCACGGCGGCCCATCCACCGAGGTAGTCGGTGACAGCGGCCAGGACGAAGTTGACCGGGTCGGCCAGTGCCGCGTCCTGGACGTCGTCGACCCCGTAGGCGAGGGCCAGGGCCCACATGGTCAGGGTGTAGGACACGCCTATGACGATGACGGCGATGTACGTGGCCCGGGGAACCGACTTCTTGGGTTCGCGCGCCTCCTCCCCGTACAGGATGGTCGCCTCGAAGCCGACAAAGCAGGCGAAGGCGAAGAGCAGGGCCAGCCCCATAGTCGGGCTGAAGATGTCGGCGGGGCTGAAGGAGGCGGCATTGATGCCTTCGGCACCACCTTGCGCGAGGACGGCGACGTCGAAGACGAGGAGGAACAGGAGCTCCAGGACCAGCATGATGCCCAACAGCACGGTCGAGACGCGGATGTCCCGGTAGGCGAGCAGGCCGATGACGATCACCCCGACCAGGAGCGTGGCTTGCCAGGGGACGTCGAGGCCCACGAACCGGTTGAAGAAGTCGGAGGTGAACGTGGCGAACTGGGCTGAGATCCCCAGGAACATGGCGAGATAGGCCACGAGGGCGATCCCGGCGGCGGCAAAACCGGCCCAACGCCCCAGACCCCAGGAGATGAACGCGGCGAATCCGCCGGCGTTGGTGACGTACCTGCTCATGGCGGAGAACCCGAAGGCGAACAGTAGCAGGGCTAGGGACGCGATCAGGTACATCGCCGGGGCCGCCGGGCCGGCGAACATGAACACCACCGGCCCGGCCCCCAGGGTGGCTGCCAGCGGTGCGGCGGCCGCGACCACAAAGAACACGATGCCGGCGGTGCCGATCGAGCCCGCGCTCAGCTGTGTGGGGTCGATCGCAAGAGACCTCGTTGATGGTGCCTTCGCCGGGGATGACGTTTCCATGGATACCTCGGAGGTGGGAAGATTCTGGCAGGTTGACGTGTAGCTGTGGTCTTCCATGCTTCGGGAGCCCCCCGCGTGTGACAACGATCACTGTGAGAAGGTGCGTTCGCGATTCTTGAACGTGGCAGGCCAGCGGAGGGCTGAACGAGGTCGAAAGGCAAGGGCGGACTGACGATGGAGATCCGACAGCTGCAGTATGTGGTGCGGGTGGCAGAGACGCTGCATTTCGGCCGGGCCGCGGAGCTGGAGCACATCGCCGCGTCCGCCCTGAGCACCCACATCCGCCGGCTTGAATCCCGACTGGACGTCAAGCTGTTCGAACGGACCCCTCACCAGGTGCTGGTCACCCCGGCCGGAGTGCATTTCGTCCGCGAGGCCCAGGAGATCCTGGACCGATTGGACCGGTTGCGCACCGAAACCCAGTCCATCGCGCGCAGCGCCACGGAGCACCTGAGTATCGGCTTCTTCGGGGAGGCCTTGGGCGAGCTCACGCATCAGGTTTTCGGTGCCTTCGCGGCGGAATTCCCGCAGACCCGGCTGGAGTTCACGGAGCTGTCCATGAGCACGCAATTCGAGGATCTGGGTTCCGGTGTGGTGGATGTCGCCTTCTTCCGCATGCCCATCGACGACCCGCGGTTCGAGGTCAGGCCGCTCTTCCAGGAACGGCTCTACGCCGCTGTGGCGGCCGCGGGGCCTTTTGGCCAGGCCGCGTCCCTGACGGTGGAGGACATCATCGATCAGCCCTTCGCGGTCGCCGGAGACACCACTCCGACCGAATGGGCGGATTTCTGGACCCTTGCCGGAGTGCGCGGGGCTCCGGGCCGCACCGGTGCCCTGGTCCGCACCCTGAATGAGAGCCTCTCCGCCGTGGCCTACTCGGGTGCGATCGACACATATCCGGCCTCGGCCACCCGGACCTTTCGGCACCCGGGCGTCCGCTTCATCCCGATCTCCGACGCCCCGGCCAGCATCCAGGCCTTCGTCTGGCGGCGCGGCAGTGCGAACCCGATGATCCCCGAACTCCTGGAGGTGACTCGGGCCGTGATCCGGGACCACATCGATGACCTGCCGGAAGCCGAGTCCCTCGTCGACTGATGTCGACCGCACGGCCGTGGGGCCGGCGTCGAGCATTCTGTTCTGACGAAGACGCGTTCGGGATTTCATGATTGCCGGCCGTGGGCGGCGAGCCGAAGGATGGAAGGACCAGCAGGCAGCCGTGGTGCTGCACTCCCTTCGACGAAGAGGTTCATC